>NZ_JBFRFD010000786.1:0-1000 GCF_052114645.1 Arthrobacter sp. 2YAF22_2 | reverse complement strand
TCCGCCGCAGCAGCGAAGCCGAGCAGCGCCGCGTCCTGCGCCGCCGTCGAACTCAACTCCCGCAACTGGCCCAGAAAACTGCCGAGTGACGGAGCGGCGCCGCGMTCATCACCGTCCGGCCGACCGGCCGGACGAGAGACGAGAACTGCACCGATTCCCATGCACCAATTCAAACAAGAGGGTCTGACATTTTAAGAGCACCCGGTGCATGCCAGCTGAGCTCTTTGCTCCCGCTGACGCTCCCGAAATCCCTAACGCCCCGTCCATCCCGCGGTTCGGTTCCGGCGCATCCTCCACAGAGAGATCTTCGGCAGTTGCGGCCCAGCTGGCGAGGAGTTGCAAGTTGTCGTGAGAGGGCGTTCCCGGTCGAGCCGTGTAGGCGAGGAACAGCAGGGGGCCGGGCATCGTGGGACCCCCAGAGGGTTCGGAAGGCGTCGCTTCGGGTGGACAACTCACCGACCAGAGGCCGGAGGGCCCGGTCGTCCGGGACCCGACCGGCCTCCGCGCGCAGCATTGCCACGGTCTGCTGGGTGGCCTCATCCCAGTCCGGGTACATGTCCTTCGCCGCGGGGGAGAGGAACAGGAAATGGATGAAGTTGGCAGGCTGGCCGCTTCGGCCGGTGACGCGCGCCTGGGCGTAGAGCTCCGAGAAGAGGGCGCGGCCCAGCTGATTGGCCGCCACGATATCCAGCCGGCCGTTTTGGACGACCGCCGGGACAAGGGTCATTGCGTCGAGAAGCTGCTGCACGCCGGACCGCATTTCCTGACGTTTCGCCGGTCGCCGGGTCCGGGCGTCTTGCCACGTAGTGGTGTTGGCTGCACGGACCAGGTCGAAGAGATGCGCGCGCTCGGCGTCGTCCAGTTGCAACGCCCGGCTGATCCCTTCGAGGATTCCTTCCGACGCACCCTTGGCTTTTCCCCGTTCCCGACGGAACTCGACGTGCACCGCGACGCCGAGCCGGTCAATTCCTGAGCCCCCCCAGCCCGCTGTGTGCGACTT
>NZ_JBFRFD010000785.1:0-1000 GCF_052114645.1 Arthrobacter sp. 2YAF22_2 | reverse complement strand
CCACCACGGGACAGTCGAGACGAGGGATGCGCCGGTGACCGAGCCCAGCCAGACCACCCAGCGGAGCCAGGCCAAGGAAAATCGCCGGAAAGCCCTCCTGACCGCGGCGGCCGCGCTCTTCGCCGCCGACGGTTTCAACCGGGTCTCACTGGAGGACCTCGGCGCCGCCGCGGGAGTCAGCGGACCCGCCGTGTACCGCCACTTCGCCGGCAAGCAGGCAGTCCTCGGGGCACTCCTGCTCAGCGTCAGCCAGGACCTGCTGGAGGGCGGCCGCAGCGTGGTGGAGGACTCCAACGGCGCCGCGGCGGCGCTCGCCGGCCTGGTCGAATTCCAAGTCGACTTCGCCCTCAGCAACCCGGACGTCATCCGGGTCCAGG
Organism: Arthrobacter sp. 2YAF22_2; assembly: GCF_052114645.1. Lineage (NCBI taxonomy): Bacteria > Bacillati > Actinomycetota > Actinomycetes > Micrococcales > Micrococcaceae > Arthrobacter > Arthrobacter sp. 2YAF22_2. The sequence continues at coordinate 623 of NZ_JBFRFD010000785.1, read as the reverse complement.
ACCAGGACTTCAGCAACCTCGACGACGATGACGAGGCGGAGGTCCGGACCCTGCAACGCAATTACGTGGAGCTCTGGGTGGACGTGCTGGCCGGGCTGCATCCGGAGACGGACCCGGCCGAGCTGCGGATGCGGGCGCATGCCACCTTCGGCCTGATCAACTCCACGCCGCACTCGGTGCGGAACCACGGGCGCCGGATGGCGCTCAAGCGGGCTCGTCCACTGCTCGAAAGCATGGCCCTGGCCGCCCTGACGGCACCGGCCACGCCCCGCCCGCTCGGCTGACGCCGGACCGGCGCTTGCCCCGTGCCGGCAGGCGCCGCCCGCGCCCCGGGGGCACTTTGGCGCGGACACGCCATGGACAATGGCTCCACGGACAATTTCTGCCGCCAAAGTTGCCCGCCACGGTGGCCCCCGTGGCGGCCGGCAAAACAGCCTCGCCGGGAACGAAGCCACCCCTGTGGCGGCCGGCACCCCTCGGCCCCTGAGCGCCGGGCGCTTTCCGGCCGGGGCTCGCTGCCTTACCGCCGAGGTCCACTGTAGGGGCACTTCGGCTCGGACACACCGCAAATTCCGGGCGAAAGGCCGAATCCCCCGTTGAAAGTTACCCCCGACGGCCGCAAC
>NZ_JBFRFD010000784.1:0-1011 GCF_052114645.1 Arthrobacter sp. 2YAF22_2 | reverse complement strand
GCGCTGCTGACAGCCGCCGCAGTGGCCGGCACCGGGGTCGCGGCGCAGGCCAGCCAGACTCCCTCGCCGACGCCGAGCGGTTCGTCCGCGGCCGCGGCCACCGCTGCCCCGGCCCCGGTGCTGCTGGATGCCCAGTTCCGCAGAATCCTCGAGCAGGTCGCCGGCGCTGTCGATGCCGGCGACGCGGCCAAGGACGCCGCCAAGCTGGCGTCGCGCGTTGGAGCGGCGGAGCTGGACGTGCGCACGCACAACTACAAGATCCGGTCCCAGGTGGGCAGCTACGAGGCACGGATGCCGGTGCGCGCCACCAAGCTCCTGACCACCGTGGTGAGCAACAAGCGTGCTTGGCCGCGGTCCGTGCTGGCCGTCACCCAGGGTGACGGCAACGTTGTTCCGCAACTGCTGACCCTTGTCCAGGCCTCCCCGCGGGAGAACTACAAGCTCGTCGGGGCCACCCCGCTGCAGCCGGGCACCACCTTCCCGGGCATCAACCGCGGCGGCACCGATACCCTCGCAGCCTCCGACAAATCCGGGCTGCTGTACAGCGGCGATGAAGCGTTGGCCGGACTGGGCGACCGCCTGACCACCGCCGACTCGACTTTCAAGGACAAGCTCACCGAGGGGCAGTCCTCGCCGTACATCGCGGATACCCTGGCGTACCAGAGCGACGTCGTGAAGTCCGGCGCCAACGGCAACTTCGCCTTCACCCACAAGGTCGTGCCGGAGAACACCGTGGTGTTCCGCACCGCCGACGGCGGCGCGCTGGTGCTGGGCAGGCTGAACTTCGGTCTTGACGGCACGCCCAAGAACCCCGGCGACAAGCTCACCATCGGCGACGATGCAGCTGCCCTGGCCGGAGGCAAGGAGACGAGCACGGGCATGGTGCTGAACTACGCCGAATCCGTCGCAGTCTATGTGCCGCCGGCCGGTTCCAAGGATCCGATGAAGCTGGTGGCCGCCACCCGCGGTCTGGTGGGGGCAAGCTTCAAATAGGCCCCTGCGTGCGGCGTA
>NZ_JBFRFD010000783.1:0-1019 GCF_052114645.1 Arthrobacter sp. 2YAF22_2 | reverse complement strand
GAGGACAATTCATCGGGTAGCGAGGAGGCAAACGGCGCCGCCACCAGAATATTCGTGTTGGGCCGAGCTATTGCAAGCATTTTCACTACTTGCACAGCTGGGGACTCTCGCACGTCGTCTATGTTGGCCTTGAATGCCAGTCCTAAGGCAGCAATATTTTCAGCATTGCATGAGTTTGCAGCCTTTACAATCTGGTCAACGATATGGGCTGGTTTGCTGTCATTAACCTCTCGGGCTGCTCGAATCAGACGGGAATTGCCAGGGTCCGCCCCTACAATAAACCAGGGGTCAACGGCGATGCAGTGGCCTCCGACACCGGGTCCCGGTTGAAGTATTTCGACGCGGGGGTGGTGGTTTGCGAGTTCAATGAGGTCCCACACATTAATGCCCAGGTTGTCGCTAATAACGGACAACTCATTGGCGAAGGCGATATTCACATCGCGATAGGCGTTCTCGACCAACTTGGCCATTTCTGCCGTTGCAGCGTCACTCAGGTGAATGTTGCCCTGACAAAACACGCTGTACAGGGCGGCGGCCGCCGAGGCGGCCTCGTCGGTCAAACCTCCAACGATCCGGTCATTGGTGACCAGCTCAATCATGATCCGACCAGGCAAGACGCGTTCTGGACAGTGGGCGAACAGCACCGTGGGACGGCCGGCCGCACCGTCCAAGCTCAGATCCGGTCGCAGGTCCAACACGAAGTCGGCGAGCATGGCAGTAGTTCCGGGAGGCGATGTGGACTCCAGGATGATCAACTCACCCCCGCGCAACATCGGGGCAATGCCCTGAGCCGCCGCACGGACAAACCTCAGGTCTGCTGATTTGTCGTCCGCGAAGGGGGTGGGGACCGCCACTATATAAGCGTCAGCGACCGGGGTTGTGGTCTGAGCGATCAGGGCGCCTTGACTGACTGCCCCGGCCACATGGATGCCCAGATCGGGCTCCACGAAGGGGACCTTTCCAGCGTTGACGGCGTCTACGACGCTGGAATTGACATCAACCCCGACGACGGACAGTCC
>NZ_JBFRFD010000782.1:0-1019 GCF_052114645.1 Arthrobacter sp. 2YAF22_2 | reverse complement strand
GCCCCAATGCGGTGCAGGACCGCAGCGCCTCCCGGACCACCGAGCGGCTGACGCCGTACTGCTGGGCGAGGGTGGCCTCGGAGCTGAGCTTGGCGCCGACGCCGAGCTTGCCGGACTCGATATCCGAGCGGAGGACGTTGAAGACGGCTTCGGCGGCGCTGAGGCGGGCCAGCGGTTGTCCGGCTGTCCGGCTGTCTGACAGGTTCACACTTCCAATATGGCAGGGGTCACACTGCGTGTCAACCATTCCGGTTAGATCCCGGTCAGATCCCCAGGGAGGCGAGGCTCTGCCGGAGCGTTTCGGCCGAGTGGTGGAGGGAGGCGCGTTCGCCCTCGTCCATGGGCGTCTCCAGGACCGCGTGCACGCCGCCGCGACCCACGATGCTGGGCAGCGACAGGGCGATGCCGTCGATCCCGTACTGCCCGCTCATCACGGTGGATACCGGCAGGACCGCGTTCTCGGAACGCAGCAGCGCCTCCACGATCCGGGCTCCCGAGAGCCCGATCGCGTAGTTCGTGGCGCCCTTGCCGGCGATCACCTTGTACGCGGCCTGCGTGACTTCGCGGGCCGTCTCGGCGAGGTAGCCGGGCGTAAACATCCGCTCGCCGCCGACCGTCCAGTCGCGGATGGGCACCGGACCGATGGTCGCGCCAGACCAGACTGGGAATTCGGTGTCGCCGTGTTCGCCGACCATGCTGGCGTGGACGCTGCTCACCGACACTCCCGCGGCGTGGGCCAGCAGCCAGCGCAGCCGCGATGTGTCCAGCACGGTGCCGGAGGAGAAGATTCGCGACGTCGGCAGCCCGGTGATCTTCTGCGCGGCGACGGTCAGCACGTCGCACGGATTGGTGACCAGGACGTAGACAGCGTCGGGGGCGTGCGCCAGCAGTTGCGGCAGGAGCTGTTCGAGGATCCGGACGTTGGTGCCGGCCAGGTCCAGCCGGGTCTGGCCCGGTGCCTGTTTCGCTCCGGCGGTGATAACGACGACGTCGGCGCCGTCGGTCACGCTGATGTCCCC
>NZ_JBFRFD010000781.1:0-1024 GCF_052114645.1 Arthrobacter sp. 2YAF22_2 | reverse complement strand
CGCCCGGACTCCAACGGTGGAGTCCGGGCGCACACGCCTTCGTGCCAAGGTTTCCACGCCGGCCCCCCCCTATGGCGGCGGTCCGGCGCGGCCATAGGTCAGTTCTTTGAGCCCTTCTGGCCGGCGGTTGCCAGCTTGTCGGCGATGCCCATGAGAACCGGGGAACCGGTCGCGGCGATTAGCAGGCTCTCCACCGGACGCTTGAGCATAATGGATACAGGTTCCTTTGCCCCCGCGAGAACCGCTTCGCGTCCCATCGCTGCGTTCTTGTGGCAGCGCACCGGCACATTAAGGATCAGGCGTCGCAGGCACGAGTTGTCGTGGTCGCACCACGTGATCTCATTCTGTCGGCCCTGGAGCACCTTGTTGGGGAAATCCGGGTCGGCCAGCAGTTGCCGCGCCAGCATGATCCCGTCAGCGAATCCGGCGGTGATGGCATCTGCGCTTTGCCGCGGGTTGTAGGTGCTGCTCAGGAGCAATGGGACGTTGGGCATGGCGGCCCGGAATGCCTGCGGCTCTCCGTGCTCGATGATTGCACCCGATTCGGACGTCACGTTGTCGTTCATCGACTCGTAATTTGCATCGCTCAGGGCGACATATCCGAGTCCTTCCCGTGCGACGATCGCCGCCACCTCTGCGAATCCCTCGGGTCCCTGGCCGTCGGGAAGGTGGTCATTGCTGCTCATCCTCAAGCCCACCGGATAATCAGCACCGACTTCGGCGCGAATCGCACGAATCGTGTCGACGAGGATGCGGGCGCGGTTTTCGGCGCTGCCGCCGTATTCGTCGGTCCGCCAGTTGGTGCGCGGGGAAAGGAAGGAGGAATAGAGGTAACGCATGTGTGCGCCGAGCTCGACGCCGTCGAAGCCGGCTGCCTTGGCCCTGAGCACGGCGGCGACGGTATCGTTCTGGACTTCCAGGATCTCATGTTTGGTGATTTCGTCCGGAGTCGGATTGGTGCGCCCGCCGGGAATGTAGAGGCCGTGCGGGAGGCGAGGTGCTGCCATGCGGACGGGCTTAGGGC
>NZ_JBFRFD010000780.1:0-1042 GCF_052114645.1 Arthrobacter sp. 2YAF22_2 | reverse complement strand
CAGCAGCACGCTGTATTCGGTCCAGCTCAGGCCGTCGCGTTCACGGGCGACGGCGGAGGCCTTGCTCTCGGCGTCGAAGCCGTCAATTTCCAGGTGGCCCAGTTCGGCGTTAGGGACGAGTTTGCCGTTGAAGATGAACGCCGAACCGATGCCGGTGCCGAGGGTGATGACCAGGACGGTGCCGTGGACGCCTTCGCCGGCTCCGTAGCGCGCCTCGGCCAGGCCGGCGGCATCGGCGTCGTTGATGACCTCCACGGGACGGCCCAGGCGGGCCGTCAGCAGCGCGTCGATGTCCAGGTTCAGCCAGGAGTGGTCCACGTTGGCTGTGGAGTGGACGACGCCGTGCTGGATGATCCCGGGGAAGGTCACGCCCACCGGGGAATCCGACGGCGGGGCGTCGGGACGCTTGGACAGCTCCGCGACGACCTGCGCCACGACGCCGGCCACGGCCTCAGGGGTGGACGGCTGTGGGGTGGGCACGCGGACCCGGTCGCCTACCAGTTTGCCCTTCTTGAGGTCGACGATTCCGCCTTTGATCCCGGTGCCACCGATGTCGATGCCGATCAGGGGGGCGTTCTTCTTCGTCTTCTCGTCCTTGTTGGCCAATGGGGTTCCGTTCGTGGCAGGGGCGGGTGGCGCTTCGGGCGGTGTTGCGAAATCAGGGGAGGGTGAGGACCTCGGCGCCGGTCTCCGTGACCAGCAGGGTGTGCTCGAACTGGGCGGTCCGCCTGCGGTCGCGCGTCACGACCGTCCAATCGTCGGCCCACATGTCCCAGTCGACCGTGCCGAGCGTGAGCATGGGTTCGATGGTGAAGACCATGCCGGGTTCCATCACGGTGTTGTAAGCCGGGGCTGCGTCGTAGTGCGGGATGATCAGCCCGGTGTGGAAGGCCTCGCCGACGCCGTGGCCGGTGAAGTCCCGGACAACGCCATAGCCGAAGCGCTTGGCATAGGACTCGATGGTCCGGCCGATCACGTTGATTTCGCGGCCCGGTGCCACCGCCCGGATGGCGCGGCGCAGGGACTCCGCGGTGCGTTCGAC
>NZ_JBFRFD010000779.1:0-1048 GCF_052114645.1 Arthrobacter sp. 2YAF22_2 | reverse complement strand
GTGCCGGTGTCGATGACGTACTTGATGCCGGGCACCGTGAGTGAGGTTTCGGCGACGTTGGTGGCCAGCACGATCCGGCGCTTGTTGCCGGGGTGGAAGACCTTGTGTTGCTCCTGCAGGCTCAGCCTGGCGAAGAGCGGGAGGATCTCGGTGCCGGCCAGCCGCCGGTTCGTCTGGATCCGGGCGTGGAGTGCGTCGGCGGCGTCGCGGATTTCGCGCTCGCCGGAGAAGAAAATCAGGATGTCGCCCGGAGCTTCAAGGGCAAGTTCGTCGACGGCGTCGCACACGGCGTCCAGCGGGTCGCGGTCCTCTTCGAGCTCGTCGTCGGAGGCAGTGCCTTCTCCTCCGTCGTCGCCGGCGCCGGCACCGCCGGCCGGCTGCGAGAGCGGCCGGTAGCGGATCTCCACCGGGAAGGTGCGGCCGGATACTTCGATGATGGGGGAGGGCTTTTCCTCGCTGCCGAAGTGCTTGGCGAAGCGCTCGGGATCGATGGTGGCCGAGGTAATGATGACCTTCAGGTCCGGGCGCTGCGGGAGGATCCGTTTGAGGTAGCCGAGGATGAAGTCGATGTTGAGGCTGCGTTCATGCGCTTCGTCGATGATGATCGCGTTGTATTTGCGCAGCAGCTTGTCGCGCTGGATCTCGGCCAGCAGGATGCCGTCGGTCATGAGCTTGACCTTGGTGGAGCGGCTGACTTCGCCGGTGAATCGGACCTGGAAGCCGACTTCCTGGCCGATCTCGACGCCGAGTTCTTCGGCGATGCGCTCGGCGACGGTGCGCGCGGCGAGCCGGCGCGGCTGGGTGTGGCCGATCAGGCCGTTATCGCCCAGGCCCAGCTCCAGGCACATCTTGGGGATCTGGGTGGTCTTACCGGAACCGGTCTCGCCGGCGATGATGGTCACCTGGTTGGCGGCGATGGCGGCCATCAGGTCCTCGCGGCGCTCGGAGACCGGCAGCTCGGCGGGGTAGGAAATATGCAGTGTCATGGCTGGAAACAGTCTACGGGCCGCGCGGCAGGTCATAGGGTTGCCCGGTCCCTGTGCGGGGC
>NZ_JBFRFD010000778.1:0-1048 GCF_052114645.1 Arthrobacter sp. 2YAF22_2 | reverse complement strand
CCCCGGGTGAGACTTCATCCAGCACGTAGACCACTGTCAGCGGGCTGTCCAGTGCCGCAGCCTCCGCCAGGGCGGGGTTGTCGTCGAGGCGGAGGTCATCGCGGAGCCAGACAAGGGTTGCAGACATGGCTCCACGCTACTGGATCACAACAGAGGCCGGCCCCCGTGGGGCCCGGCCTCTGTGCCTGCACCGGTCGCTCCTCTAGGGCAGCCCGGCAGCCGGCCGCGCCGAGGTGCGCGAGTTAGAGCTTGTCGAAGTCGGCTTCTTCCACCGTGGTGCCGGTGTCCGCGCCTGCGGTCGAGCCGTTGCCGGCGCCGAGGGCGGGCGTGCTGCCGCCGGACTTCAGCGCGGCGAGGCGTGCCTCGATTTCGGTCTGTTCGCCGAGGTCTTCGAGGGAGTTGAACTGAGCATCCAGGCTGGAGGCCGCGAGTTCCTGTTGGCCGCGGACCTTCGCCTCTTCCCGGCGGATCTTCTCCTCGAACCGGCCCACCTCCGACGTCGGATCCATGATGTCGATGCTCTTCAGGGCGTCGTGCACCTGGGTCTGTGCGGCGGCCGTCTTGGAGCGGGCCACCAGTTCGTTGCGCTTGCTGGTGAGCTCGTTGAGCTTGACCTTCATCTGGTTCAGGCCCTGCTTCAGCTTGTCCACCACATCGCTTTGGGAGGCAATGTTGGGCTCGGCCGTCTTCGCCTCGTTCTCCGAGGAAATCTGCCGTTGCAGGGCCACCTTGGCGAGGTTGTCGAACTTCTCGGCGTCCACGGCGTCGCCCTTGGCGCGGTACTCGTCGGCCTTGCGGGAGGCAGCCAGGGCCTTGTTGCCCCAGTCTTGGGCGTTCTTGATGTCTTCGTTGTAATCGTCCTGGAGCATGCGCAGGTTGCCGATGGTCTGGGCGACGGCCGATTCGGCCTCGGCAATATTGTTCGTGTAGTCACGGACCATCTGGTCCAGCATTTTCTGCGGATCCTCGGCCTGGTCCAGCAGGGAGTTGATGTTCGCCTTCGCCAGCTGGGCCATGCGGCCGAAAATGGACTGCTTAACCATGGTCC
>NZ_JBFRFD010000777.1:0-1071 GCF_052114645.1 Arthrobacter sp. 2YAF22_2 | reverse complement strand
CCGATGGATCACAACCCGGCCTGGCACGCGGTGGCGCCCGGGGAGCTGGTGCACGTGGGTCCCGATCTTGGAATCACCACCGCGTTTCCCTTCCCGGACTCCCCCGCGCACCCGCTCACCCTCTCGGACCTCGAACCGTCAGCGGCGGCGTCCCAAACCACCTGATTTGGGACGGGGACTGCGCGCACCGTCGACGCCGGGATCCGCCGCAAATCGATGACGGCTATTTGTTCTCTCGGACGTAGGTGTCGGGGTCCACGTCGTGTCCCGTAAATCCACCGGCATGGGCTGCTTCGAAGGAGCAAAACGCCAAAGCCAGGCTGTGGCGGAGATCCAGGCTGGCGTGGCGGCGGAAATCGGTCAGCCCCTCCCGTTCTTCCTCGGCCATGTGGTCCCCGTTGACTTCGTTTACCTTCGCCACCGCACGCCACCACTCCGGCGAGCCGGCCGGGTGTGGTTGCACCCCGGCGATGGCGTCCCGGATCTCGTTGTGGTCATGAATTGCGTCGGTCGTCTCATCCTCCGGTGAGTCCTTCCCGCCGGCACCCGCCCCCAGCGCGAGAAGTTCGGGATAGAACAACTCCTCCTCTGCCTTCGCGTGGACCTCCAGCAGGATGCGGAGGCGGGACCAGACCGCCTCGAGGTCGGAGGCCGGGGAATCCTGCATTTCATCCAGGATCGCAAACATGCGGCGCTGGTCATGGTGGTCGTTAAGAATCACATCGGTGATATCCATCGTTGTCCTTTCACTACGGGCCCGAAGGTACTTGCGCGGGGCGCTGTGGCCGGCTGCAGATGATCCTCCTGCTAACCCCGTGTATATCTTTCCCTCCACCGCTGTTCCGGTCCAGCAGGGCCCCCGCGGATGGGGCCCGCAGCCGGTGGACGCGTCCCCCTGATCCCGCCATGACAAGACGGACCGCCTCCGCGGGGGCTTCACCGCAGCCGGCCAGCGACAGCCGCTAGCTGAGTACAGCTAGCGGCCGCTCCCCCGCTCCCCCGCCAGGGTCACGGGCCGGCAGGAACGTTGCCAGYGGCGCGGAAGGTCACCGCTTCTGTCGTCGTGACCCC
>NZ_JBFRFD010000776.1:0-1086 GCF_052114645.1 Arthrobacter sp. 2YAF22_2 | reverse complement strand
ATCAACCTCGGCGCCCTTGCGGCATTCATTGCCCTGACCGTCTGGTACGTCAACGATTCCCAGCTGTGGCTGCTCATCATTGTCACTGTCCTCGCCCTCGGGCTGGGCTGGCACCTGGTGGCCTCCATCGGAGGCGGCGACATGCYCGTGGTCGTGTCCATGCTCAACAGCTACTCAGGCTGGGCCGCCGCCGCCGCGGGGTTCCTGCTGAACAACGATCTGTTGATCATCACCGGCGCACTGGTGGGGTCCTCGGGTGCCTACCTGTCCTACATCATGTGCAAGGCCATGAACCGGTCCTTCATCTCCGTGATCGCCGGAGGGTTCGGCATCGCAGCACCCTCCGGGGCGGACACCGAGTACGGCGAGCACCGCGAAATCACGGCCCAGGCCACCGCGGAAATGCTGTCCAACGCGACCAGCGTTGTCATCACCCCCGGCTACGGCATGGCCGTGGCCCAGGCCCAGTATCCCGTCGCTGAACTGGCGCACCAGCTCCGCGAACGCGGCGTGAATGTCCGGTTCGGCATCCACCCCGTCGCCGGCAGGTTGCCCGGTCACATGAACGTGCTGCTCGCCGAAGCCAAAGTCCCCTACGACATTGTCCTGGAAATGGACGAAATCAATGAGGACCTCGGTGGCACCTCCGTGGTCCTGGTCATCGGGGCCAACGACACCGTGAACCCCTCAGCCGCAGAGGACCCGTCCAGCCCCATCGCCGGCATGCCCGTCCTCCGGGTCTGGGAAGCGGACAACGTCGTGGTGTTCAAGCGCTCCATGGCCGCAGGCTACGCCGGAGTGCAAAACCCTTTGTTCTTCCGGGAGAACTCCCAAATGCTTTTCGGCGACGCCAAACAACGCGTCGAAGACATCCTCCGCGCCTTTTAACGACTAAATGCCCTGGAGAGGGGCGGAGCCTGAAGCACCGATGAACGGCACTGAATCAATGCCGCTCATCGGTGCTTTTTGGCTTTCTCGGCCGACCCATCGGGGCCTTACTGGCCGGTTAAAACTTTCTGGTGCACATCCTGAGGTGCCTAGGGCTCGACGAGCATCAGCATTGTTTCCGGACGGACGCCGTCGAAC
>NZ_JBFRFD010000775.1:0-1090 GCF_052114645.1 Arthrobacter sp. 2YAF22_2 | reverse complement strand
CTCCGCGAGGAGGGGCCCTACTGCGTTAACCTGCCGGCAAGGCACTACGCGGCAAGGCACAACGCGGGGTCACTGCCGGTCCATGGATCCGAGGGTCCTGGGCCGGAAGTGACCCCGCGTTGGCTTGGTGGGGGTGCCGCCCCGTGCTTAGTCGAGGTAGTCGCGGAGGACCTGGGAGCGGGACGGGTGGCGCAGCTTCGACATGGTCTTCGATTCGATCTGGCGGATGCGTTCGCGCGTTACGCCGTAGACCTTTCCGATTTCGTCTAAAGTCTTCGGCTGTCCGTCGGTCAGCCCGAAGCGCATCGCCACCACGCCGGCCTCGCGCTCGGAGAGCGTGTCCAGGACCGAGTGCAGCTGTTCCTGCAACAGGGTGAAGCTCACGGCGTCGGCCGGAACCACAGCCTCCGAGTCCTCGATCAGGTCGCCGAATTCAGAGTCACCGTCCTCGCCGAGCGGGGTGTGCAGCGAGATGGGCTCGCGGCCGTACTTCTGGACCTCCACGACCTTTTCCGGCGTCATGTCCAGCTCGATGGCCAGCTCTTCCGGGGTCGGTTCGCGGCCGAGGTCCTGCAGCATCTGGCGCTGGACGCGGGCCAGCTTGTTGATGACTTCCACCATGTGCACCGGGATGCGGATGGTCCGGGCCTGGTCGGCCATGGCGCGGGTGATGGCCTGGCGGATCCACCAGGTGGCGTAGGTGGAGAACTTGAAGCCCTTGGTGTAGTCGAACTTCTCGACCGCACGGATCAGGCCCAGGTTGCCCTCCTGGATCAGGTCCAGGAACAGCATGCCGCGGCCGGTGTAGCGCTTGGCCAGCGAAACCACGAGGCGGAGGTTGGCTTCCAGCAGGTGGTTCTTGGCGCGCTTGCCGTCGTGGATGACGAATTCAAGCTCGCGCTTGAGCTTCGGGTCCATGGACCCGTCGTCGGCATTGATCTTTTCCTCGGCGAAGAGCCCGGCCTCGATCCGCAGGGCCAGGTCGACTTCCTGCTCGGCGTTCAGCAGGGCGACCTTGCCGATCTGCTTCAGGTAGTCCTTGACCGGGTCGGCGGTGGCGCCGGCGGACATGACCTGCTGGACCGGGGCG
>NZ_JBFRFD010000774.1:0-1090 GCF_052114645.1 Arthrobacter sp. 2YAF22_2 | reverse complement strand
GGATGGGAGCGTCTCGGCCTGTCCGCTGGCATGACGGTGATTGTTCATTCGTCACTGTCGAGTCTTGGAACCGTGACGGGCGGCGCCGACACCGTCGTGGCCTCGCTGCTTGAGGCCGTCGGGTCCGGCGGTACGGTGGCGATGCCGGCGTTTACGCCTCAGATTGCAGATCCGTCTCCTGGTACCGTCGGTGTGCCAGATACCGCCACGCGCGGGCGCCGGGACGTGGTGCCGCTGTTCCATCCGGATATGCCCTCGGAAATGGGTGCGATAGCCGAGGCATTTCGCAAGCTTCCGGGAAGCGTCAGGAGCGCCCATCCCCAGGTGTCCGTATCCGCCCACGGACGCCACGCGGATCGTATCGTGGAGCCGCATCCGTTGGGATTCGCAGTGGGCCGAGACTCGCCGTTTGGCCGGTTGCATGACCTCGGGGCGCACATCTTGCTCGTTGGCGTTGGGCATAACCGAAACACCTTCCTGCACCACGCCGAGACGTTGTCTTTTGCACGTCGGTTGAAGATTCGGCGGTTCCCCAAGATCGTCGATGGCGAGCGGGTATGGGTCGAATCGCTCGATGTTGCGGACGATAACGGCCGGTTGTTCCCGAGCATCGGGGACGACTTCGAACGGAGGAGCGGAACCCGGATCATCAGGATGGGCCAAGCAGCCTGCCGGCTCATACCGGTGCCTCCGTTCGTGCACTTCGCAACGGGCCGGTTCGACGAGCTCCTCACGCAGGCACCCTCAACCAATGCGCGTCAGCGGTGACTGGCCGTCGCACTTGAACACGTCTCGTTGCCATCTATCCACTTGGCTGCGTGCGAAAGCGTCCGGCCTCGGGTCCAACGAGCGTTCGGAGCGGCGTCTGTCATTGAGCGATAACAGGCCGCGTACTAATCCATTCGGCACGAAGTATTGAAAATACCTCCTTGTCGTAACGCTTCCCGTCGTAGACCCAGCTACTGCGAAGAACGCCGTCCGAATGCATCCCCAGTCGCTGCGCGACAGCAACACTGCGGTCATTGTCGGTGCGGCACCGCCATTCAACGCGAGACATCCCCCGCTCTACGAAGGCCCACTCCATCAGCAG
>NZ_JBFRFD010000773.1:0-1098 GCF_052114645.1 Arthrobacter sp. 2YAF22_2 | reverse complement strand
GTCGTGCGCTCCGCGGCGTGCACGCCCTGCAGGTCCCGGTCCGGTACGGGGCGGTGCCGGTGGTGACGGCGGGGTTCGTGCGGCGCGCCCATCGTCACGGCCTGCACGTCCACGTCTGGACCATTAATGACGTGCCCGAAATGCACCGGCTGCTGGACCTGGGCGTCGACGGGATCGTCACCGACCGCGCCGACCTGCTCAAGGCGGTCCTGCAGGAGCGCGGACAATGGGCGCCGTAGTCAGCGCCGCCGGCGTGACCGCGGGGGTCTGATGACGGACGGGCTCCGCGTCTTCAAGGCCGGATTCAGCTGCTGAGTTCCACCATCAGGGCAGGCAACTCGTCGCAGAGTTCACGCGCCAGATAGCCGAGGCCTCCCAGCCGGCTGGCGAGCCGGTCCCCGGCTGCCGCGTGCAGGTGCGAGCCCCAGCAGGTGGCTTGCGTATCGGTGGTGCCCCGTGCCCGCAGGCCAGCGATGGCACCGGCCAGGACGTCGCCACTGCCGGAGGTGCCCAGACCGCTGTGGCCGGTGGTGATTGTCCAGAGGTCCCCGCCGGGCTCCGCAATCACCCCCTGGCAACTCACCACAGCCTGGTAGGTTTCGGCCATCTTCTGCGCGTCCCGTTGCAGATCCTTTAGGTCCCGGCCCAGCAGGATGCCGCCTTCGGTGGCGTTCGGCGTCAGGATCAGCCGGCCGGCCCAAGGCGTCAACTCGTCGGCCAGGTCGGGCAGGCAACCCAAGGCGTAGGCATCGAGGATGATCGCAGGTCCCCGCGGGCTGGCGCTCCGGCCGGACGACAGCAGCCCGCGCAGCAGAGCGAGAGTCTCGTCCTTGTCGTCCAGGCCCGGCCCCACCAGGATGGCATCGGCCGCACCGACCTCGTCGGTCAGTAGCGCCGCCGCGGAGCCTTTGACCGATCCATGCGCTGTTTCCGGCAGCCCCACGACCCCGGACTCCGGAAAGCCGACGGCCAGCTGTACCGCGGTCGATTCCGCCACCGCCAGGGTCAGCCTCCCGGCACCCGAGCGCAGCGCAGCGACGCCGGCGAGCAGGGCCGCACCCGGCGTCTTGCGCGCGCCGCCGACCACCAACACCGAGC
>NZ_JBFRFD010000772.1:0-1103 GCF_052114645.1 Arthrobacter sp. 2YAF22_2 | reverse complement strand
GCCACGCGACGCAGCCTGCTACCCGGYGCACACGCGGACCCGTGGCCGCCGACCGGCTCCGCGTGATTTGGCTGGGACGGCGCCGCATCCCCGGGGTCAAGGCAGGGCTGGAGCTCCGGCTTGAGGGCATGGTCACCATCCGGGACGGGTTGCCCACCATGTTCAATCCGCGCTACGAAATACTCTCCCGCAAGGAGGAGCAATGAGCACGCCTGAAGACCCCCAGCCAACCGTGAGCCAGTTCGCCGAGAACTACGCGGCCAAGGCCGGCCTGCACCGCTCCAGCAACGGCAACATCGACGTGCTCAAAAGCGCCGGCGGCGTCCAGGGCCTCGCCGAAAGCATCCTTCCGGGCCTGGTGTTTCTGATTGTCTTCACCGCGACCCGCGAGCTGACGCCGGCCCTGGTCGCCGCACTGGCGGTGGCGGCGGTGTTCACTGTCGCGCGGCTGGTCCAGCGCAAGCCGCTGACCCAGGCCCTGGCCGGGATTGTCGGGGTCGGGCTCTCAGCGTGGCTGGCGAACTCCACCGGCAAAGCCGAGGACTTCTACGTGCTGGGGTTCTTCACCAACATCGGCTACATCCTGGCGATGACCATCTCGATCGCGGTGCGCTGGCCTGTCGCCGGGCTCCTGTTCGGTTTCATCCGCAACGAGGGCCTGGACTGGCGCAAGCATCCGGCGCGGGTCAAGGCGTACCGGATCGGAACCTGGGTGATCATCTCGGTCCTGGCCCTGCGGCTGCTCGTCCAGGTCCCCCTGTACCTGATGGGGGAGCCGGGCCTCGCGGGCCTGGCAACCACCCGGCTGATCATGGGCGCGCCGCTGTACCTCCTGGGAATGTGGGTGGCCTGGCTGCTCACCCGTCCGGCGCCCGCCCCCGCGGACGGCACTGCCCAGCCCAACTGACCGGATGCGCTGTCACTAATGGCCGCTCCCAGCCCTGGGAACGGCCATTAGTGACAGCGCAACTATTTGGAGCGGGTGGGCCTAACCGTCGAAGCCGTCGTCGGCAGCGGGCTGGGCCTCGCGGCCGTGCTGGTCCTCGGGCGCCGAGAGCAGGCCACGCAGGCCGTCCTCCGCCACGATCGTGGTGACGAAGAAC
>NZ_JBFRFD010000771.1:0-1104 GCF_052114645.1 Arthrobacter sp. 2YAF22_2 | reverse complement strand
GTGACCGGCCGTGAAGGGCCGGTCACCGCTTGGGGGTCAGCTCCCCGGTTGGTGCAGTCCGAACAGCTGCTGTGCCAGGTCGATCAGCTCCCCGGGTACGTCGGCCTCGCCGCCGTCGTCCGTCTCGCCCAGGAACACGACGTTCCCGCAGTAGACATCGGTCAGGACGCCGGTTTCTTCAAGGACCAGCTGGGCGGCGCGGCGGTTGGGGGCGAGGTTCAGGATTTTGCCTTCCTCGTTGAGGTAGAAGTGCCAGTCATGCCCGCTCACGGCTTCGATGTTTCCGGCCACGAGGGTTTGCAGGTTCTCAAGGGATGCGTCGATGGTTTCGACCCGGGCCGGGGAGTTCAGGTCGGCGGGGATGATCAGGGCGGTGCAGGTGTTCATCAGGTGTGGTCCTTTCAGGTGGTTCGGGTGGGGTGCGGTGCCCCGCCGTGGTCGGCGGGGCACCGGCTGTGACTCTGGTTAGGCGGCGTTGACCGTGTAGGGCATCCGGTAGCGGGAGGGCAGTTCCGCGGCGGCTTCCGGGAGGTCGTCGGGGCCGTGGGCTTGGCCGTTCTTCCAGTGGAAGAACGCCTGTTCGGTGATCGCGTCCCACTGCCGGGCCTTGGTCCGGTAGAAGGTGCAACTGACGTCTCCCTCGCAGTACGTGGCGACTCCGAAGAGGTTGCCGATGCTGTCAGCGGTCCGCGTGGCCGCGACCATGACGTAGGGCCACTGGCCCAGGTCCCAGCCGTCGCAGCCCCAGCTGGGGATGACGGCCCAGCCTTCGACTTCGATGAGTTCCATCCAGTCGTAGCCTCCGTTCATGTGGTAATCCCCCAGCACGGTCACGCCGTCGATGGTTTCTCCGGTGTCCTTCGTGGTCACCGTCTTGGTTGCGATTGCGTTCATGGTGTTGCTCCTTCTTGTCCGAGAAGTTGGGGTGGGTGGGGCGGCTTAGGTGACCGGCCAGCTCCCCTGCTCCCCCGTTGTTTTTTTGTTGCTGGCAAGCTCGCTTGCTCGGCGGCCGACGGAGGCCTGTCTACCGCAGGCAAGGGGCAGGAAATTCCTGGAGGAATTCAGCGACGCAGGAGCGCCGGAGGGACATTTCCTGCCCCKCAG
>NZ_JBFRFD010000770.1:0-1104 GCF_052114645.1 Arthrobacter sp. 2YAF22_2 | reverse complement strand
CCGCGCGGCAGCTTAGCCGGATTACGCTGCAGAGCGCTGCCGCCGACGTCGTCCGGCTGGCGATCCTGGATGGGATCGCTGCCGCGGAAGAGGTGGAGACCCCGGCGGGGAGTTTTCGTGCATACCGGGACGGAGTGCGTTAGCATAGCTGGATTTAACATTCGGCCCGTGATGCCGTAGTGTTGTCTGTTGGTTGTCTGCCCTGTTCTGCCCTTTTGTGGGCCTGCCGTAGCGACCAAGCAATCAAAAAACGTCCACAGCGATCGCCGGTGCAAGCCGGAGGGGCGGTGGCAACAACAGTTAGCGGAGGGTATGGCCAAGAAGGACGGGGTCATTGAGATCGAGGGCGTTGTGACCGAGGCGCTGCCCAACGCGATGTTTCGCGTTGAGCTGACCAACAAGCACATCGTTCTGGCACACATCTCTGGAAAGATGCGCCAGCACTACATCAGGATTCTCCCTGAGGACCGGGTAGTGGTGGAGCTGAGCCCTTACGACCTGACACGTGGTCGTATCGTCTACCGCTACAAGTAAACACTGGGCGGTCCGGGCACTAGCCGAGGGCCGGTCCAGCTGACCAACTGCAACACGCAAAGGAACGCCATGAAGGTCAAGCCGAGCGTCAAGCAGATCTGCGAAAAGTGCAAAGTGATCCGCCGTAATGGCCGGGTCATGGTGATCTGCGAGAACCCGCGCCACAAGCAGCGCCAGGGCTAATTCCCTTCACGGGAAACCTTGGGTTGCTAACCCACGCAAGTAAATAAAAGGCAGCACAAGCTGATCTGGGACACTGAGCTAGAACGAGTCCGGACAGCTAACCCCCGGTCGGAGGCTGGGGCCGTACAGATCCGTACGGGTGTACTGCCTACGACCTCCGGTTTATTCAAGGAGYACTGCCWCTATGGCTCGTCTCGCTGGCGTAGACATTCCCCGCGAAAAGCGGTTGGAAATTGCGCTTACTTACATCTACGGCGTGGGCAAGACCCGTGCACACGAAACCCTGGCTGCCACCGGCATCAGCGCGGACGTTCGGGTCAAGGACCTGTCCGACGCCGAGCTCGTCCAGCTGCGTGATTACATTGAAGGCAACTACAAGGTTGAGGG
>NZ_JBFRFD010000769.1:0-1109 GCF_052114645.1 Arthrobacter sp. 2YAF22_2 | reverse complement strand
CCTCGGTAGTGGCCGAAATCGAGGTGAACGGCACGCCGCGGCGGCTCGCCACCCCGGGCAGGGTGGGGCTGTCGGACCGTTGGGCGGTGCCCGCCACGCTGCTGGTCCTGATCTTTGACGGCCGCCGGGTGGAGGCACATGCCGGGCTCCTCGTGCTGGGCGGGGCGGATTGGGGCGACGCCGCGTCCGGGCAGCGGATCCGTGCCACGGGCAAGCTGAAGCCGTCCGGTGCTGGCGAGGCCGAGGCCGGGATGCTGTCCGCCTCCGCTGCTCCCGTGCGCCTGGCCGCAGCAGGCAGCTGGGACCGCGGCCCGGCAGCTCTGCGGAGCGGCTTCAGCGCCGCCGCCGCCGGGTTGTCCGGTGATGCCAAGGGGTTGCTGCCCGGGATGGTGACCGGCGATACCGGAGCCCTTGATCCGCAGCTCGCCGCTGCCATGAAGACCGTCGGCATGACACACCTGACGGCCGTCAGTGGCGCCAACTGCAGCCTCGTCCTCGGCGTGCTGCTGCTGGCTGCCCGCAGTGTGCGGCTTCCCCGCCCCGCGGCCGCCGGCCTGGCCCTCGGCGGCTTGGGCATGTTCGTGCTCATGGTGGGTCCGGACGCCAGCGTACTCCGGGCCGCGTGCATGGGGGCGATCGGCCTCTCAGCCCTCACCTTCGGGCGGGCAGGGCACGGGCTCAGCCTGCTGTGTGTGGCCAGCACAGCGCTGCTGCTGGCAGAGCCCGCGCTGGCCGCCGACTACGGCTTCCTGCTGTCCGTCCTGGCCACCCTCGGCATTGTCGTGGCCGGCCGGCCGATCATGGGCTGGATGCCGGCCGTCGTGCCCCGCGCCGTCGCCGCCGGCCTCGCGGTTCCACTGTCCGCCCAGTTGTTCTGCGGCCCCGTCATTGTGCTGCTCCAGCCGCAGTTCTCCAGCTACGCCCTGCCCGCAAACCTGGCAGCCGCCGCGCTGGTGGCGCCGGTGACCGTCGCGGGCACGGCGGCTGTTCCGCTAGTTCCGCTGCTCCCGGCCCTCGCGGCAGTCCCCATCGCCGTGGCCGGCGCCTTCGCGACCGCTGTGGCCGGAATCGCCCGCTACTTCGCAGCACTGCCCGGTGCGGTGCTGCCC
>NZ_JBFRFD010000768.1:0-1111 GCF_052114645.1 Arthrobacter sp. 2YAF22_2 | reverse complement strand
GTCGCGGAATCGCCCTCGCCATGGCTCTTGCCAAGCATGCCTTCGATACCGGCCAGGTCGCTGCGGAACGGTGCGAGCTGCCGGTCCCACGCCGGCGCCCAACTGGAGGCCCGGTTGAGCAGGGCGTTCGTGTCCGAGATGACATCGTCCAGCGCGTCCAGTTGGGCAGTCGCGTCCGCGTACTGCCGGGCCAGCAGCAAGTTGGCCCTGCGGCCCAGCTGGCGCTTTGTCAGGGCATGTACCTGGTTGGAGAGCCCGGTGGCCGTGTTGTAGCTGGTGAGGAACGTGCGGTACTTTTCCAGCACCGTGCTGCCGTAACGGGAGGACTCCGGGATGGTGCTGGCGTTCAGTTCGGTCACCTGCAGGTCCATGCTTACGCTGGAATAGTGCGCGTCTGCGCGGGCGATCTCCCGGCGGCTGCCCACCCGGGTACGCCAGCGCACGAGAAGCCACGTACCGGCGCCGGCCGCCGCCGCTCCCAGGGTGCTCCATGCGGTGGCGAGGAACGCGGTGGAGCGGTA
Organism: Arthrobacter sp. 2YAF22_2; assembly: GCF_052114645.1. Classification (NCBI taxonomy): domain Bacteria; kingdom Bacillati; phylum Actinomycetota; class Actinomycetes; order Micrococcales; family Micrococcaceae; genus Arthrobacter; species Arthrobacter sp. 2YAF22_2. The sequence goes on along the minus strand of NZ_JBFRFD010000768.1, from coordinate 590 downwards.
CCAGGGCTGGTTGATCAGCTCGGCGCCGCGCCTGATTCCGGCGATGGTCCCGTCGGTCCACTGGGCGTCGCGCAGCAGGTCCTTGGTGGCGTTTTGGATGTCGTCGCGTTGCGCGGGGGACACTTTCCGGTCCTCGCCCATGTACGTCCCGACATGCCGGCCGACCGGGTCAAGCGCAAAGATGAAGAGGCCGTCCGCCCACTTTTGCCCGTCCGCGCTGATCCAGTCCGGGTGCTCAGCGCGGGCAAAGCGCAGCACCTCCTCGTTGAGATTGTCGGCCGCGTTGCCGTTGTAGGTGTAGACGGCCACCTTGGTGGGCTGGTAAAACTCGATCTTCTGCACGGCGGGCAGCAGCGTGTTGCGGTCCAGCACGCCCGCCCGGTCCTCCACCACGACGTCGGCGGGCGGGACGGCGAGCGCCGCCGGGGCGGAGCCCAGCAGGATGCCCGTCAGGCCGATGAGCAGCAGCAACGCGCCCGCCAGCGCCGGGCCGATGATTTTCCGCATGATCCCCATTGTCCGAGAGTAGTGTCAGCTCCCAGCGTCGTCGACGCGCGGCAGCGCAGAAAGGGCCTAAAGACACCATGACC
>NZ_JBFRFD010000767.1:0-1123 GCF_052114645.1 Arthrobacter sp. 2YAF22_2 | reverse complement strand
GCTGTCCCGCACGGGCCGGACGGCGATGGCGGACATGCGCCGGGTGCTCGGCGTCCTGCGCGATGACTCCGCCAACGGACCCGCCTCCCGGGAGCCGCTCGTGAGCGCCGACGCCCTGGCCAGGCTGCTGGCGGGATTCCGTACGGCGGGGCTGCCGCTGCACTACTCGCACACCGGACCCGCGCTCCCGGAAGATACCGCGTTCCTGCTGACGGTGTACCGGATTGTGCAGGAGTCCCTGACCAACGTGCTGCGCTACGGCCGGTCCCTGGGCCGTGTGGATGTCAGGATTGCCCGGACGGGCGATACCGTCAGCATCGAGGTGCAGGATGACGGCAAGGGAAGCCTTGAGCCCGCCGCGGTGCCGCTCGGCTCCGGCCAAGGCGTCCCGGGCATGCGGGAACGCACCCGGATCTACGCCGGCGGCGTGGAAGCCGGCCCGGCCGCGAACGGCGGCTGGCTGGTGCGCGCCGTCTTGAGCTGCAATGGAGAGAAGGAGAACCGATGAGTGAATCCGGACCGATCCGCATCCTGCTGGTCGATGACCAGCCCCTGCTCCGGATGGGGTTCCGGCTGATCCTCGAAGGCGAGGATGACCTGTGCGTTGTCGGCGAGGCCTCCGAGGGCGCCGAGGCTGTACGCCGGGTGGCCGAGCTGCGGCCCGACGTCGTGCTGATGGATGTGCAGATGCCCGTACTCGATGGAATCGAAGCGACGCGGGCCATCTCTTCCAGCGGGTCGGCGGCCCGGATCATCATCCTGACCACCTTCGACCTCGACGAGTACGCCTTCGCCGGGCTGCAGGCCGGGGCCTCCGCGTTCCTGCTCAAGGATGTGGCGCCCGCGGAGCTGGTCAGCGCCGTCCGGGTCGTGGCCCGCGGCGACGCCGTCGTGGCGCCGCGCATCACGCAGCGGCTGCTGGAGACGTACGTGCGCAGCGGCCGGCCGGCCGACGACGGCGCCGCTCCGTCGCCGCCCTCCCCCGGTGCCCGGATGGGCAGGGATCGCCTGCTGGAGGATCTCACCCCGCGCGAGACCGAGATGCTGGAGGCCATTTCCGAGGGCCTGTCCAACGCGGAAATCGCGCACCGGTACTTCCTGTCGGAGGCGACCGTGAAAACCC
>NZ_JBFRFD010000766.1:0-1131 GCF_052114645.1 Arthrobacter sp. 2YAF22_2 | reverse complement strand
GCGATGACGCTTGCCAACTGGTAGCCCATGCCTGCCCCGGTGTAGCGGATATCGGCGTCGAAACTCTCAGCGATCAGGGCTGCCTGCGGCCCGTACTGCACGTCGTGGAGCACCAGGCTGAGGACGATTGCAAGTCCCACCAGCAGCGAATTGCCGGTATTGAGCAGGCCGAAGTAGGGGAAGGCGAACACTGCCGTCAGGACGATGCCGATCCCGTAGACCCGCCGCCGGCCGAACCTGTCCGAGAGCCGGCCGAAAAGCGGAATGCTGATCAGACCCAGCGCGGCGGCAATGAGCGTGTCGTCCAGGATTGAGTTGCTGTTGAGCTTGAGCTGTTTCACCGCGTAGGTGAGGACGAAGGTGATGAACAGGTAGAACGGGGCCTGCTCCGAGGTGCGGACCAATGCCGTCAGAAAGACCTGCTTGGGCTGGCGCTTGAAGACCTCGATCAGGGGGTTCTTGACCACCAGGTTGGCCTTTCGGACAGCCTCGAATTCCGGGCTTTCGATGACGCGCAGCCGGACGAAGAGGCCAACGCCGATCAGCAGGATGCTGAGGATGAACGGGATCCTCCAGCCGTAGGCGGCGAAGCCTTCGGTGCCCGTCATCCCGGATGTGATGCGGACGACGCCGGTGGAGAGGACCAGCCCGATCGGAACGCCCATCTGGGGCCAGCTCGCGGAGAGTCCGCGGCGCTTTTGGTGTCCCCACTCCATGCTCAGCAGGACCGAGCCGCCCCATTCGCCGCCGACGCCGATCCCCTGGATGATGCGCAGGGCCACGAGAAGGATCGGCGCGGCGATGCCAATGCTCTGGTAGGTCGGCAGCAGGCCGATGAGTACGGTGCCGAAAGCCATCAGGAACAACGTCGCCATGAGCGTCGTCTTGCGCCCGATCCGGTCGCCGAAATGCCCGAAGATGGCAGCGCCCACCGGGCGGGCGACGAAGCCGACGAACTGAGTGGCGAAGGCGGCGAGGATCCCGGCGAAGGCGTTTTGCCCGGGGAAAAACAGCTGCGGGAACACCAGCGCCGCGGCGGTGCCATAGAGGAAAAAGTCGTACCACTCGATCGTGGTTCCGACGACGCTTGCGAGCGTGGCACGCCGTACAGCCTGCGCGTGGGTCACTTCC
>NZ_JBFRFD010000765.1:0-1145 GCF_052114645.1 Arthrobacter sp. 2YAF22_2 | reverse complement strand
ACATCACAAGTATTTGCTGTTATCATAACCATGAATGCGAGGGCGTTTTTCACCGTTTCCCTAACGGAAAGGAGCGTTTTATCGCTTGCGGATCTGATTAACAAAAAAAGACCAGGATAATTCCCTAGTCTTTTTTTTGGTCTTCTATATATTGAAAGAAACCCGGCGGTTCCTCCATTGCTTCTTTTTTTAACTTTTCAAGTTCTTCTCGTTCACGCGGAGACAATCTTTGTAGTAGTTTCTCATGCTCAATTTTTTCGTTTCGCATTTCACTTCCCCCCTTGATCCAAACTTAAATTTAATTACATTATCCTCGATAACAATATTAAAGAAAAATGATTGAAAAGTCTTTATTTTTATTCCCAATTCCAAAAAAAATAAAATTTACCACATGCAATTCGTTCCCAAAAGCAGAAAATACGAACAAATCGTTTGAGCCTGTTACTAAGCGTTTAGATGGCGTTTCATTTCTAAATGTGCAAATGTATCACCATGAGTCCAAAAAGCCGATACAAGCCAAACTGACAATCCGTTTTTCACTGATTCTCTGGATTTCTTATGAAAACATGAAAATAGAAAAAAATGATGCGTTCTAACGCTCAAAACTAGCAAATCACGAATGCGCGGCCAATTGTCTTCGCAAATAAATCCAATAGTAACAAGGTATTTTTAGCCAGTCTTCAGTTTGTTTAAATATTGAGTCTAACACACCGTTAATGCGAGGCAAACGGACTTCGCAAAGTGCCGCGCCCCAGGATTCCCAAGATCAGTTGAATAATATATATTGGTGTTGCTGTATGTATATTTGCTAGAAACCTAAATTCGCTAAAAAGAAAAAGAGGTAACGTCCGTCGCTAAAGCTGACGGACTACGCTTCCCGCTATGGGCACGTCTCCCCCACCCTAATAAACAACCTATCTAATATCATGCTAATAGTTTTAAAATTTCACGTACCTTACTTAAATAACAAAACCAATCAAAGAACCCCTAAAAAGAGTAGGCGGTTGAAAGGAGTAGTGTTATCAAATTTTGGTACATTTARAAAACCAGTCATAYCAASGGTTTGCGCGTTTTCGCCTTCTTTTTTTTTACTCGTTTTTTTCAAAAAGTGTTTTTTTGCTTAAAAGTGCCATGAACCCTTACCA
>NZ_JBFRFD010000764.1:0-1146 GCF_052114645.1 Arthrobacter sp. 2YAF22_2 | reverse complement strand
GGTTTCGCCGGGCTCACGACCGCGCTTCGCGCCGGGCAGCTTATTGCGAAACAACTTGGGCTCTCCTTGCGGATTTTGGTGTTGAAAAAGCGTCCGATTGGCTACGAGTCTATAATTACAGACACTAGTACATTTTTGAAATCTATCGGCTTGATCGCGTCGGCTGGGGAACCAGAGGTTCTCTACCTAGATGACTTTGAAAACTCGGAGGCGAGTGTCGACGATCATTGGGTAGTTACCTTCTGGATGACTGCCTATGCCGTCGGGCGACTAGTTGACCGGGGCAGTATAGCGCCACGGTCGGTGACCTATCTAATACAGGACTTCGAGCCAGGGTTCTATGCGTTTGGAACTGAATATGCCTTAGCCATGTCGACATATTCCTTGCGCTTCAATTGGCTCGTGAACTCGGCTTCACTGGCAACTTTTCTTTCTGAGCAAGGATTCGCTTCCTCGAGCAGAAGGCGAGTTTTTGCGCCTGCAATAGATACTGCCAAAATCGAAGAGAGTGCTTTGGGTTGGCTACCAGACAGCGAACGCATTCGAGTCCTGTTCTATGGTAGGCCGCGTCATCCGCGAAACCTGTTCGATCTTGGTGTGGAGGCTTTGAGAATCTGGGTGAGTTCGGCTCCGGCTGCAGTGCTGGAAAGGATATCGATATGTTCGATAGGCGGCGAACATGACCCCCTTGAGTTGGGAAAGGGTATCGAGCTTCGTACCTTGGGGAAGTTGTCGCTGGCAGACTACTACAAGCAACTATCGACGACTGACGTGGGGGTTGCCCTTATGTTTAGTCCCCACCCCAGCCACCTTGCGCTTGAAATGCCTATGGCGGGAATACCGACCCTCACCAACTCGTTTCACCGTGCACGGGGCGCGTGGTTGCCCAAGTTACGAGTGCACGAGGCCACGCCTGAGGCCTTGGCGATCGGGTTTGGGGCGGTTGTTTCCGATGCGACCGAACTCGATGTTCATCGTTTTGAGAAGCCTCCGAGTCCAGGGCTTGGGCAGAGCCTGAACGACGCAATATCCGACATGCCACTTGTCTAGACGATATGAAGTGTGGCGGCGCCCGGTCCTGACGGTGGGACTGGAACCTCGGGTTCAAAGCGATTCGTGGGTTGCCGGTCCGGGTCTTTCCGCACG
>NZ_JBFRFD010000763.1:0-1146 GCF_052114645.1 Arthrobacter sp. 2YAF22_2 | reverse complement strand
TTCCTAAAGACCTTGCGGGGCAGAAGGTTACTTCTTGCCGCCGAAGCCCTTGAAGCGAGCGTTGAAGCGCTCGACGCGGCCTGCGGAGTCCATGATGCGCTGCTTGCCCGTGTAGAACGGGTGGGACTCGGAGGAGATTTCGACGTCGATGACCGGGTAGGTGTTTCCGTCTTCCCACTCGATGGTCTTCGAGGAAGACACGGTGGACTTGGTCAGGAACTTGACTCCGGAAGCCAGGTCGTTGAAAACAACAGCTTCGTACTTCGGGTGGATATCAGACTGCATAATTGGACCTTTGTTCGCACAACTGGATTTTGCCAGCTGCCAGGTATGAGTGGGAGTGGCTGCCCGGCGCCCGAAGGCGCAGCACGGCCAGCTACCAATAATAGCCCAGATCCGGCCGCCCTACGAACCGTCCCACGGGACCTAGCGGAGGCTTAGCCCCGGGGCCGCAGTTCCCAGAACGCAACGGCGGACGCTGCCGCGACGTTGAGCGAATCGACGCCCGCTCGCATCGGGATCTTCACGGCGAGGTCGACGGCGGCCAAGGTTGCGTCGCTCATCCCGGCGCCTTCGGTGCCGAGCACCAGGGCCAGCCGCTCCGGGTTCCGGGCTGCCAGCGCGTCGACGTCGACGGCGTCGGCGGTCAACTCCATCGCCGCCACAAGGAAGCCCTGTTCCTTCAGCACATCCACCGCCGCCGGCCAATCCTCGAGCCTGGCCCACGGGACCTGGAAGACGGTGCCCATGCTCACCCGCACGCTGCGCCGGTAGAGCGGGTCGCCGCAGCGCGGGGACACGAGCACGGCGTCGAGGCCCAGGGCGGCCGCCGAGCGGAAGATCGCGCCAACATTGGTGTGATCCACGATGTCCTCCAGGACGGCGACCCGGCGAGCCCCGGCGAGCAGTTCCGGCAACGGAACGGGAGCCGGACGGTGCATGGCGGCCATGGCGCCGCGGTGCAGGTGAAAACCGGTGATGTCCTCCAGCAGCGCCGCCGAACCGATGTAGGCCGGCACGTCCGGGTACTGCTCAAAGACATCAGCCAGGTCGGCGAGCCATTTCTCCGCGAGGAAGAAGGAACGCGGCCGGTGTCCGGCGGCGAGGGCGCGGCGCAAGACCCGCGAGGACTCCGCGATGTACATG
>NZ_JBFRFD010000762.1:0-1150 GCF_052114645.1 Arthrobacter sp. 2YAF22_2 | reverse complement strand
GCTTAACCATGGTGTTGCCTTTCGTCCCATCCAGTGGTGCCACTGAATTCGGTGATCAGTGAATGTACCGCTTCTACCCGCCGGCCGGAACGGCTCCGCCGGCGCCTAGTCTGTAACCGGCTGCTAAAAGTCGCCTCCGCCACCGCCGCCTCCCCAGCCCCCGCCTGAATCGCCGCCTCCCCAGCCCCCGCCAGCGTCGCCGCCTCCCCAGCCACCGCCGCCACCCCAGCCACCGCCGCCACCCCAGCCCCCGCCCCCGCCGCCGCCGTGCAGGATGGAGTTGATCAGGATGCCGCCGAGGATGGCGCCGCCGAGGCCGCCACCACCGCCGCCAAACATTCCGCCACGGCCATAGCCCTGGTTGGCGAAGCCGCCGAACTGATCCACATCCGCCTGGGCCTGTTGCGCTGCCTGGGCGGCGAGGGAGAGCGCTTGCTGGGCGTACTGCAGGGCGGTGACCGGGTCGCTGCGGGAGATGGACAGGGCGTAGTCGAGGTTGCGCTGCGCTTCGGCCAGCCGGRTCCGGGCCTCGGTGCCCACCCCGCCTCGGCGCGCCATGATGTAGTCCGAGGTGGCACTGATCTGGGCCTGGGCGGACGTGATGCTCTGCTGCAGGGAGGCCGCCGCCCGTCGGGACTGTTCTTGCTGGTCGCGGATGCCGGTGAGGGCCGCGTCGAGGGACTGGTGGGCGGTTTCCACCCGCGCCAGGGTGGCGATGGGATCGATCTTGCCGCCCTGGATTTCGGCCTTGACCTGGGCCAGCGCCGCCTCAACCCCGGCGACCGGTCCGGCCAGTTCCGGGTGGGCCCCCGCTTGGATCATGGCCCGTGCCTGGGCGAGGTCCTGGGACGTGTCGACGACGGCGGACTCCAGTCCGCTGCGGGCCGCGTCAAGGCTGCCGGCGACCTTACTGATGGCTCCGARCAGCACGTTGGTCTGGTGCAGGCTCTCCTCGGCGGCCCGGACGGCGACGGCGGCCAGGCTGCCCTCGCCGGCGGTGAGCTTGTCCCGGGCCGTGGCGGAGGCGTTCTGCACGAACGCCAGCCGCTCCTTGGCCTGGCTGATGTTGTCCGCGACCGGGGTCAGCGCGCTGTCGGCGTACTTTGCCCGCAGCTCGGTCAGGGATTGTTCGGCCGCGGCAATCTTGTCC
>NZ_JBFRFD010000761.1:0-1155 GCF_052114645.1 Arthrobacter sp. 2YAF22_2 | reverse complement strand
GGCGCGGGCGCGACCGGCACGGAAGCGTGCTGCCACTGGTGGAAGTGGTGCACCGGGCCGTTGCCGTGTCCGACGTCCAGTTGCCCGGCTTCGCTGAGCGCGCCCAGCAGCCACGGCTTGACCTCCCGCAGTGCCGCCTCCCAGTCCCCCGCCCTGGCCTGCACCGTGGCGAGCGCCGAGGAAAGCGAGCAGCCGGTGCCGTGGCTGTTGCGGGTGGCGATCCGCTCGCCCGGCACCACGACGGTCTCTTGGCTGAGCAGTCCCCCGGTGTTGACCAGCGCATCCGGGCAGCCTGCGCCGTCGTCGTGTAGGTGGCCGCCCTTGACCAGCACCGTAGTGCCGGCCCGGGCGGCGAGCCGCTTGCCCTGGGCCAGCGCACCGGGCCAGTCCGCCGCGACCGGTTCGCCCAGCAGGATGGCCAGTTCGGCCAGGTTCGGGGTGATGAGGTCCGCCAGCGGGAGCAGGGCGTGCAGGGCGGTCTCGGCGGATTCCTGCAGCAGCCGGTCACCGCTGGTTGCCACCATCACCGGATCCAGGACCACGACGGCGGGGCGGACCTTTTCGAGCCAGACGCGGACGGCGTCGATCACCGCGGCGTCGCCGAGCATGCCGATCTTGACGGCGTCGATGGTGATGTCATCGCTGATCGCGTCCAGCTGGGCGGTCAGGAAGGATGCCGGCGGAACGTGGACGGCCCGGACCCCCTGGGTGTTCTGGGCTGTCAGCGCGGTGATGGCTGCCATCCCGTAGCCGCCGTTCGCGGCGATGCTCTTGAGGTCGGCCTGGATCCCGGCCCCGCCGGAGGGGTCGGAGCCGGCGATGGCCAGGACACGGGGTAGCGGTGGCGCGGGGGTGGCGGCTACCGGTGCCGTGGCCGGGAAGGCGGACTGCAGGATGAACGAGGGCTCACGCCGTGAAGAAGCCGGCGGGGTGAGTGCTGAGTGCGTCGCTGGGAACAAGAGACATCCCTTCGCCGGTGCTAACCGGACAGGTTCAACGGGTTTGGATCTCAGCCGGCTTGTTGCTCGGCACCCCGTGTCAGTTCCCCAGCCTAGCCGTTCGGAGGCCGGCGGCTCCCGCTCCGCGTTAACGAACTCGCGGGTTCGGTCCGGGCCCGGCGTATCGATACGCCGAGCCGGGACGGAACCCGCAAGC
>NZ_JBFRFD010000760.1:0-1157 GCF_052114645.1 Arthrobacter sp. 2YAF22_2 | reverse complement strand
CGACAGAATGGACCCATGAGCGATGCCGGCGACTTCATTGACGGGGCGCTGCAGCGGGAAAGCACGTGGCAGCGGGCCGAGGAAGCGCAGGCCCGGTTCGGCCCGGAGCTGAAGTGCTACGGCGCCTCTGTGGGCGCCGTCCGCGGCGCGGTCCGGGACGCACTGCGCCGCTACCGGAACCTGGGCCACGACGACCTGACCGCGCTCAGCTCCGAATTATGGGCGGTTCCCGTGTTCGAACGGCGCCTCGCCGGCGTCGTGCTGCTGCAGTCCTGCACGCCCGTGCTGGACAACTCGGACCTGACCCGGATCGAGGGCTTTCTGCGCAGTGCCGGCGTCCGTGAGTTGGCGGATCCCCTGGCGGTCGACGTCGTCGGGCCGCTCATAGCGCGCCTCGACGGCGCCCGCCGGACCCGTTCCGAACTCGTCCTGGACCGGTGGTTTCGGGACCCGGACCCGTGGCTGCGCCGCTCGGCCGGACTGGTGCGCGAGGCGATCGCGACTCTCAGCGGTGAAGTGCCCGGGAGGTAGGCCAGTTAGTTGCCCGGCCGGCGTTCCACCACGGCGTACGCCTTGCCGTCGAGGAACTGCCACCCGGTCAACACCATGAAACCGAGCGAATCCACACGGTCGTTCAGGACGTGGATGTCGAAGCCGCCGTCGCGTGGTTCGGCGTCCCAGGTGGCCACGTGGATTTCTTTTCCCTCAAGAACCAGCAGTTCCGTGTTGACGTCAAAGTCTTCCTGCGGCTGATCGCTCAACTGGCAGATGGCAACACAGGGGCTGTTCATAGCAGGGCCTCCACTCGGCGGGCGCTCACGTGCTTTATCCTAAGCGCGGCAGCTACCGGCGGCCTAGGGTTTTTCGGCGCCACGACACGCTCTCGTTACCTGAATGTGACATTGCCGCCCGACTCCGTTACCGTTGATGGGTGCCTGTTTGTATCCGATACGGGCGCTCCCCAGCCGATTGCCTAACTCTGCCGCGGCCCGGGATCCGAATGCAACCTTTCTGGCAGAGACGGGGAAACCACATTTGACCTGCATTTCCGGCAGGTCTTGGGGTGAAGCCGCACAGCGCCCGTTCTGACGGGCCCGCGGCCGGGTGCCTCCCATCCGAATCCGACAGCTCACCTCGTAGGCATTGGGAGAGGCTAC
>NZ_JBFRFD010000759.1:0-1158 GCF_052114645.1 Arthrobacter sp. 2YAF22_2 | reverse complement strand
GATCTTGTCCTGCGGCAGATCGCGCAGCGCCCAGTTGGTCGCTTCGACCCGGAGTTGGATGAACTTCAGGTAGTCCTCGAGGCTCGGCTCCGGGTTGATCTGGTCCCAGCTCTCGGCCAGGGAGGGGTCGTCGAGTTGGACCGTCAGTCCGGCCTCGATGATGGCCTTGTACTCCTCACGCATGGCGTCGGCGCAGGCGTACAGGAGTTCCTCGTCGCTCTGGTAGAACTCGTTGGCCACCCGGGCGCAGGAGCCGGGGGAGAGCGAAGCGACGAACCCCTCGGTGAGGCCGGCCGCGGCCAGGCCGGTCTTGAGGTTGGCGATGTCCGAGGCCACAAGTGCCTGCCCGGTGTATGTCAGCGGGCCCGCGATCTTGGGTTGCGTGACGCTCTTCCGGTGGGCCAGGATCCCGGAGGAGGGGTCGTTGTAGGCGTCGTTGAACGCCTGCCGGTCGCGGCGATCCGGGAAGGACGTCAGGACGATATGTCCCGGCGAAGATCGGTGCACCTTGGAGTCGGCCCAGCGGTCCACTTCGGTCGGTTCCAAACCGCCGAGCCGGGAGAAGGAGTAGTTCCACCATGCGCCATAGTCCACCGAGCTGGACATCGTGTGCCCGTACTCGCCGTCGTTCGGGATGTCGATCCCCAGGTCCTTCTGGCGCTGGACGATGTCCACCACGGAAGTCTCCAGCAGATCCAGGAACTCGGGCGTGATTCCGTCGGTTTCCTTGGCTTCGTTCGCCGCGATCAGCTCGGGCGTGCGGGGCAATGAGCCGGCATGGGTGACGCGGATGTGGTCGGTGTTCTGGGGCATGGCGCGGTTTTCCTTCCATCGGTCCTGGCGGTAGCACCGTGGCCGGTCACCAGACCGCGGGAAGCGGGGGATGGTCCGGCTGGGTTGCTGCGGCGTCAACGGTCCAGGTCCCTCGGCCGCTCGGGATGGTCCCTCCCAGTTAAATGCAGCGGCGGGAAAGTGGCAAACCTGCGGCGGATTGTGTCATTGCACGGGGAATGGGAGCCGGTTGACGCCTTGCGGTCCTGGGCATCCCGGCCGCACGGTTCCTCACCGGGTCAGTCGACGTCCGGCCATCACGGCGCCCACCGCGAGAAGCGAACACGCGGCCATGGAGACGGCCATCGGGATGGCACTGTGCTGGCC
>NZ_JBFRFD010000758.1:0-1158 GCF_052114645.1 Arthrobacter sp. 2YAF22_2 | reverse complement strand
CTCTGTGTCTCGTCCCAGATGCTGTAGGCGTTCACGATGTCGCCCACCAGCCGGTGGCGGACGACGTCGGAAGCGTCCAGGACTGTGAAGTTGACGTCCTCGATGCCCTGCAGGATGTCTTCGACGATGCGCAGCCCGGAGCGGGTGCCGAAGGGCAGGTCCACCTGGGTGACATCGCCGGTGACCACCATCTTGGAGCCGAAGCCCAGCCGGGTGAGGAACATCTTCATCTGCTCGGGTGTGGTGTTCTGGGCCTCGTCCAGGATGATGAACGCGTCGTTGAGCGTGCGGCCGCGCATGTACGCCAGCGGCGCCACCTCGATCGTGCCGGCGGCCATCAGCCGCGGGATCGATTCCGGGTCCATCATGTCGTGCAGCGCGTCGTACAGCGGACGCAGGTACGGGTCGATCTTGTCGCTGAGCGTGCCGGGCAGGAAACCCAGCCGCTCCCCGGCCTCGACGGCCGGCCGGGTCAGGATGATCCGGCTGACTTCCTTCTGCTGCAGGGCCTGCACGGCCTTGGCCATGGCGAGGTAGGTCTTGCCGGTGCCGGCCGGGCCGATGCCGAAAATCACCGTGTTCGCGTCAATCGCGTCCACATAGTTCTTCTGGTTCAAGGTCTTGGGCCGGATGGTCTTCCCGCGACTGGACAGGATGTTGTGGGTCAGCACTTCAACCGGGTTCTGCAGGGACTGGCTGCGCAGCAGTGACACGAGCTGCTGCAGTACCGAGGGGGTGATGACGGTGCCGCGCGCCACCAGGCCCCGGACCTCGTTGAGTAGCCGCATGATCCGCGGGACCTCGGCGGCCGGGCCGCTGATGGAGAGCTCATTGCCGCGGACATGGAAGTCGACGGCGGGGAATTGGCTTTCGATGAAGCGCAGGGCTTCATCGTGGCTGCCCAGGGACTGCACCATCTGGTCGGAGTTGTCGAACAGGACCACCTCAGTCCGCAAACCCGGGAGGGAGTGGGGAAAGTCCCCTGCGGTGCGTCCGCCCGGGCTGATCCGGGCCTTGCCGTTGGCTGCTTCAGTCATGGTGGTGGCCCGTGGGCCTCTGGTCCCCTCCAGTTGGGAAATGGTCCTCTTATCTTACGCCAGCACAGCCTCGCACCTCGGCGGCTGGGTGCCGCCCGGGAGTTAGGTATCAACTTCATAT
>NZ_JBFRFD010000757.1:0-1161 GCF_052114645.1 Arthrobacter sp. 2YAF22_2 | reverse complement strand
GGACCACACCCTGCTGGGCCAGGGCGATGGCGCTTGCCTCCGGGGTGCCGATCCAGATGGGTACATGGCGCTCCCCGTGCAGCTCCTTGAGCAGGACGAGTGGCTGGTTGGACGGCAGCTCGATCCGCACGCCTACGATTTCCACCTCAATCATCAGCTGTCCATCCTCGAGATGCGGTCCTGGACGAGGGCCCGGTGCAGCGAGAGGCAGAGCTCGCTGATCTCCCGAGCCGCTTCGGCCGCGCGGGCCTGCGAGGCGGCGTCCTTGCGTGACATCAGGGTGCCCACCGCCCGTTCCACGAGCCCGAATTCGCGGTCCGCGGCCGCCTGGAAGGGCCGCAGGTGGCGGGGTTCCAAGCCGTGGCTTTCCAGCTGCACGCACGCGCGGGCGACCTGCAGGGCGTGCTCGTCGAAACTTCCGTTGACATGCCCGATCAGGCCGAAGCTGAGGAGCGACTCGAGCAACGGGACGCTGGCCCCGGACTCGACGCGCAGCTGTTCTTCGCTGAGCATGCGCACCCGATTGTTCAGCTCCGAGGCAAGTTCCGCGGAAACGATCCGCGGCGAGACCGTGACGCCCGGGGGCAGATTGTCCGGGCGTTCGCCGCGGTCGATCGCGTCGAGGTAATCCTTGATCACCTTCAGCGGCAGGTACTGGTCGCGCTGCAGGGCCAGCACGAAGCGGAGCCGTTCGACGTCGCTCTCGGAGTATTGCCGGTAGCCCGCCGGGGTCCGCTGCGGGTTGATGAGTCCCTTTTCTTCAAGAAACCTGATTTTTGACGCGGTCATGGTGGGGAAGTCATCGCTCAGTTGAGCCAGGACCTCCCCGATGTTCAGGACCTGGGGTCCGCGCCGTTCGGCTTGTGCCATGGCCACCGGCAACTGCCCCGATATCAGACGTTGCCTGCGGTACGGGCAGGGCTGAGGTAAAAGGTGAGCCGGAATTTGCCGATCTGCACCTCATTACCGGACTTCAGCTCCACGCTGTCGACACGGTCGTGGTTGACGTAGGTGCCGTTCAGGCTCCCGGTGTCGACCACCTCAAAGCTGCGCGCCGTGCGCCGAAATTCGACGTGCCGGCGCGAAACCGTGACGTCGTCGAGGAAGATGTCGGCGTCCGGGTGACGGCCCGCCGTCGTCACATCCGAATCGAGCAGGAAG
>NZ_JBFRFD010000756.1:0-1163 GCF_052114645.1 Arthrobacter sp. 2YAF22_2 | reverse complement strand
ACCCTGCTCCGGGACGGTGACGCCCGGCTGGGTGTGCGGCGGCCGGTCGATGATTTCGTGATCGTGCGAGAACTCCGGCTCGTCGTCGAGTTCCTTGTTGAAGACCAGGAACCGGTAGGCAAAGAACCGCACCACCGTCGCGACGAGGATGCCGACAATTCCGGCGGAGAAGAGCATGTTCTTGTCCGTGATTCCCATGCCGTACTTGGCGAGGGCGGTGAGGCCGGTGGAGATGCCGATACCAATGCCGTTAATCAAGACGAACATCATGAATTCGCGCAGCACGTTGGCCTGGCGGCGGTGGCGGAAGGTCCAGAAGCGGTTCGCGATCCAGGAGAAGATCGTGGCGACTGTGGCCCCGACGAACCGGGCCTTCGCTTCGCTGTCGGACATGGCGCCGTGCATCAGGTAGTAGGTCAGGCCGTTGTCGATGACGAAGGCGACACCGCCGACGGCGCCGAACTTCGCCACTTCGCGCCAGAAGAGCGAGGCAAGGCCGCGCATCCGGTCCGCAAGTGTGTTAATCATGACCCTCCGTGGCCTTTGAATCGGTTGGCCAGATGGCCGACGGCCCATTTTAGCGCCGTTTCCCGGGTGGACGCCCCGGCCTCCTCTAATCCGGCGCGAGGATCAGGGTGGTTCGTGCCAGTTTACGCCGCAATAATGGCCCTGTTTCGGGGGGCCGGGCGCGCGGCGGCCGGTTCCTGTGAGCTTTTCGGTAGGCTGGTAGACGTGACTTTTCCTGTAATCGGGGTGGTTGGCGGCGGCCAGCTTGCCCGCATGATGGCTCCGGCCGCCACCGCCCTCGGCTTCGAACTCCGCGTCCTGGCGGAAGCTGAAGACGTCTCCGCGGTCGCTGCCGTGGCCACGGCCCCCGTCGGCGACTACACCGACCTCGACCAGTTGCTGGAGTTCTCCCGCGGACTGGACGTCCTTACCTTTGACCATGAGCACGTCCCCACCGGTCACCTGCGCGCGCTGATCGATGCCGGCGTCAACGTCCACCCGGGCCCGGACGCGCTGGTCAACGCCCAGGACAAGTTGGTGATGCGTGCCGCGATCGACCGGCTGGAACTTCCCAACCCGCGTTGGGCCGCCGTGGCCGACGTCGACGCTCTCGTCGCTTTCGGGGACGACACCGGCTGGCCAGTCGTGCTGAAGAC
>NZ_JBFRFD010000755.1:0-1171 GCF_052114645.1 Arthrobacter sp. 2YAF22_2 | reverse complement strand
ATGCCACACTGGTCCGATGCCGGACTTCACCATCTCTGCCGCAGCAAGCGGGTCTGACGCCGGCCTTTCCGGCAACGTTGTCTCGGCCGTAGAGGCCTTGGAGCTGTATCAATCCGTCGGCTGGACCACCTACACCAGGGACCCGGATCTGCTCGTGCGGGCGATCCGGAACTCCTCGTTCGTAGTCACCGCCCGGAAAACCGATGGTCAACTCATCGGCCTGGCCCGGGCAGTTTCCGATGACGCAACGATCTGCTACCTGCAGGACATCCTCGTCGAGCCACGCTTCCAGGGATCCGGCGTGGGGCGGCAGCTACTGGAAGCCGTCCAGTCCCGCTACCGGCACGTCCGGCAGACCGTCCTCCTCACCGACAATGAACCAGGACAGCGGGCCTTCTACGAGGCCCTGGGCTTCACCGAAGCTGCTGATTTCAGCCCGGGACCATTGCGGGCGTTCGCGCTCTTCCGCTGATCTGTTGCCCGGGTTCGGCCGCTGGCGGTTCGGCCTCTGTAGCCTTCCAGGTGACGACTTCCATAGATCTCCTTCCGCACGGCAGATATGGTCTGAACATGCTCAGGCCGGCGAGTGCGGGGATTATGGGTGGTCTGTCCGCCGCGCTGCTTTGCGGATGCGGGCTTGTGCCGGGAGCCGTCCGCACGGACGTCTGCGTTGACTGGGTCGCCTTCGAGACGATGCAACAGCGCTTTGACCACGCCGGTGCCGTGCTCGTCGGCAAGCCGCTGAAACGGGACGGCGAATCGCGGAGCTACGGTTACCAGGCCAACGTTCATGTGGTGGAAGTCGAGCAGGTTTTCAAGGGCGGTCTTGGACGGGGCCCCGTCCGCGTCGCGTCCATGCCGGTGACCTGCGGACAGACATACCCCCACGGAGACCCCCTGGATGACGGCGACCGGAAACTCATCTTCCTCACCGAGCAGAACGGTGAATGGTTCACGATGACGCCAGACCAAGGCACCGTCCAGTTCCCGGCGGGAACCCCGCTCCCCTTCAGTTCCGGCTGACCAAGGAGGCACCCCGGTAGCCCCATCGCGGACCCCGGGGGACTATCTCATTAACGGTGTATCCGGCGGTTTCTTTTAGTAGCTTTCGGCTGCCGGGAATCGGTCGCTGAAAGTAATGGCGAAGGCGTTCAAAGCGGGCTTCCAGCGC
>NZ_JBFRFD010000754.1:0-1173 GCF_052114645.1 Arthrobacter sp. 2YAF22_2 | reverse complement strand
ACCACAATCAGTGCCGGTGCCGCGTACTGGAAGACCACTTCCGGCAGGTGCAGGAGCAGGTACGCGCCGGTGATGCCACCCAGCAGCGAGGCGGGCAGCAAGCGCAGGAGCTGGTTCCGGCGACCGGCCAGCTCCTTCCGGTAGCCCCAGGCGCCTGCGGCGTTCCCGGCCACGAGGCCCATGGCATTGCTGATCGAGGCGGTGACGGGCACGAAACCCAGCGCGATCAACACCGGGAAAGTCACCAGCGTGCCAGACCCCACCACGCTGTTGATGGTGCCGGCCCAGAGTCCGGCGAAGAAAATGAAGACGCTGCTGAGGACCTCCACGCGCTGTCAGCGGCCCCTTCAGCGGCGGGCGGTCGCGGTGTAGCGGCCGCCGGAGACGCTGACGTCCAGGTCCACGCCGAAAGTTTCACTGAGGTTCTCCGCGGTGAGCACCTCGGCGAGCGGGCCGGCGGCGACCACAGCGCCGTCGCGGAGCAGCAGGGCATGCGTGAAGCCCGGCGGGACCTCTTCGAGGTGGTGGGTGACCAGCACAATCGCGGGCGCCGCTTCGTCGCGGGCCAGTTCGCTGAGCCGGTGGACCAGGTCTTCACGGCCGCCAAGGTCGAGGCCCGCGGCGGGCTCGTCCAGGAGCAGGAGTTCCGGGTCCGTCATGAGCGCACGGGCGATCTGCACGCGTTTGCGTTCGCCTTCGGAGAGCGAGGCGAAGGGGCGGTTGAGAAGGGGGCCCATCCCCCACTCGTTGAGCAACGCGAAAGCACGCCGTTCGTCGTCCTTTTCGTAGCCCTCCCGCCACCGGCCGGTCACGCCGTAGGCGGCGGTCACCACCACGTTGAGGACCTTCTCCTGCTCAGGAATCTGGTTGGCCAACGCGGCCGAGGAGAGTCCGATCCGCGGCCGGAGTTCGAAGACGTCAACAGCGCCGAGGATTTCTTCGAGGATTCCGGCCATGCCGCTGGTGGGGTGGAGACGGGCAGCAGCGACCTGCAGCAGAGTGGTTTTTCCGGCGCCGTTGGGGCCCAGAATCACCCAACGCTCGCCCTCCTTGACCTGCCAGTCGACCTTGTCCAGGAGCTTTTTTGCCCCACGTACAACGCTGACGGCGGCCATTTCAAGAACATCACTCATAGGAGTAGACACTAGGACAAAAAAGCGGACGACTGATAAC
>NZ_JBFRFD010000753.1:0-1174 GCF_052114645.1 Arthrobacter sp. 2YAF22_2 | reverse complement strand
GTTGCCGGACTTACCCTGCTGTCGTTGGCCGCCTGTGGCGCCCCCAGCGCTGCGAGCAGTGCGGCCAGCGGAGGATCGGAAGGCAAGACCTCGATCAAGGTGGTCGTAGCACCTATCCAGTTCGAAACGGCGTACGTCGCCAAGGAGAAGGGCTTCTTCGATGCAGCCGGCCTCACCGTCGAGATCGTCCCGGGCGCCGATCCCGCGGCCAACCTGGCGCAGACCGTGAGCGGACAGGCCGATATCACCACGGCGTCGTGGGGCGTCATGACAACCGCGACGGCCAAGGGCATGCCGGTGAAGGTGATTTCCGGTAACGGCGTGGTTGATCCCAACGTCGACAACTCCGGAATCCTGATCCCCAAGAACAGCGGCATCAAGACCGTCGCCGATCTGAAAGGCAAGAACGTTGCCGTCGTCGGCGTGAACACCGGTGGCGACATCCCGATGCTCCAGGCGGCCGCAGCGGCAGGAATCGATCCCAAATCGATCACGGAAATCGCCGTCCCGTACGCGGGCATGCAGGCCGCGCTGGAACAGGGAACGGTTGATGCGGCGTTCGCGGCGGATACCTTCTACCACCAGCTCGTTGACGCGGGCTTCAAGAGCATCGCCAGCCCGGTGCGGGAGTTCCAGGGCAACATGCCCGTGACCGTCTGGGCTGCCACCGATGCCTGGCTTAAGAGCAATCCGGGGACCGCCAAGAAGTTCAATGACGCAATGACCAAGGCCGCCGCGTTCTACACGGACCCGGCCAACGTCAAGGCAATCGTGGACATCACCGCCCGGATCAAGCAGGTTGACGCTTCGAAGGTCAACCCCAAGGCCTACGTTCCGGTGAACGTCTCCATCAACCTGGCGACCGGACAGGCAGGCATCGATGCCATGAAGGACCTCGGGTTTGTCACCAAGCCGTTGACCGCCGAAGCCATGCTCTGGGCCGACGCCCCGCGCTTCGCCAAGTAAGGCTGCACGGGCACCACGAACATGACGGAGAGATCGATATGAAGACAAGCACAAAGTCGCTGGACTGGGGTCTGAACGCCCAGCGGCTGTTGGCGGTAGCCGTACTCCTGGCCATCTGGCAGGTGGTCATCTGGAGCGGCACACTRCCTTCGATGACGCCGGGCGTCGCCGCCCTGGCATCCTCCATCGGGGAGGCAGTGGCGTCGGC
>NZ_JBFRFD010000752.1:0-1176 GCF_052114645.1 Arthrobacter sp. 2YAF22_2 | reverse complement strand
GCGTGTGTGTTCGTCCAGCACGGCCGCCGGCATGTTCCGCCCGGTGGGGCGGACGTCGTTGGCAGCCRGCAGCACGGCCATGGCGATGGACAGGTCGAAGCCGGAGCCTCGCTTGGGCAACGACGCCGGGATCAAGTTCGCGGTAATCTTCCGTCGGCTCAACGGGATGCCCGAGTTCTGCGCGGCGGATCGGATCCGTTCCTTCGCCTCGTTGAGCGAGGCATCCGGCAGGCCCAGGATGACGAAGGCCGGAAGGGTCTGACCGATGTCGGCCTCGACCTCGACGATGTAGCCGTTCAACCCGACCAGCGCCACCGCGTAGGTCCGCCCCAGCGCCATCTACCCCACCCCTTTGAGGTGTTCGATGGCCGGTCCGCCGGTGCCGTCGTCGAGCACGGCGATGACGTCCACACGTCGCAGCGGCATCCGCAGCTCATGGTCCCGGCACCACGCCGAGGCCAGCCGGTGCAGCCGCGCGAGCTTGTCCACGCCCACGGCTTCGAAAGGGTGCCCGTAGGCGAGGGATTTGCGCGTCTTTACCTCGGCGATGACCAGGGCGTCGCCGTCGAGCGCCACTATATCGATCTCGCCCTCCGGGCAGCGCCAGTTGCGGTCCACAATCCGCATGCCCTGGGCTTCGAGGAAGCCGGCGGCGAGTTCTTCGCCGCGGCGGCCCAGCACGTCCTTAGCTCTCATGTCTCCAGCGTGCGTCCTGAAAAGACGCCGCCACAGGCACCGGTTGGGCTATGTGGGTAACTTCAGCCCTTGCACCAGCTCGGGACTGGGATCAGTTCCCCAGGCCCTCGACCTTGGGCAGGGCCAGCTCCTCGCTGCGCGGGAGCTCTTCGACGTTGACGTCCTTGAAGGTGATGACGCGGACGCTTTTGACGAACCGGGCGGAGCGGTACACGTCCCAGACCCAGGCGTCCTGCAGCGTCAGGTCGAAGTACACCTCGCCGTCGGCGCTGCGTGCCTGCAGGTCCACGTGGTTTGCCAGGTAGAAACGCCGCTCGGTCTCGACCACATAGCTGAACAACCCGACGACGTCGCGGTATTCGCGGTAGAGCTGCAGCTCCATGTCGGTTTCATAGTTTTCAAGGTCCTCGGCACTCATGGTTCCATCTTGCACCATCGGGCGCCGGCCGCGCGCCACCGCCGGCCCCGGCTCAGTCGCGG
>NZ_JBFRFD010000751.1:0-1179 GCF_052114645.1 Arthrobacter sp. 2YAF22_2 | reverse complement strand
GGGCGCTGCCGTTGCCTCGCCGTCGTGAAGGTGAGCGGCGTGCGCGGCGGCGGCGATGTTGGCCAGCGCGGCGCGGGTTGCCTCTGCCTTGGCGTGGCGCTCTGCCTCTGTGGGCTCGGCATGCACGATTGCCGGGGCGGACTGCTCGTCGGCTCCCTGGCCGCCCTTGCCGCGACGGCGCTTGCGCTCGTTGCGGGCAGCGGGCGGGTGCTCGGTCCGCGGGACGTGGTGCTCCGCGGCGACGGTGTTGGCGCGGCGGTGTTCCACCGGCTCGTCATGGGTGACGACGCCGCGGCCGGCGCAGGCTTCGCACTGTTCGCCGAAGACCTCCAGCAATCCGGTGCCCATCCGCTTGCGGGTCATCTGCACGAGTCCCAGCGAGGTGACCTCGGCGACCTGGTGCTTGGTCCTATCCCGGCCCAGGCACTCCACCATGCGGCGGAGCACGAGGTCGCGGTTGGATTCCAGCACCATGTCGATGAAGTCGATCACGATGATGCCGCCGATGTCGCGCAGCCGCAGCTGCCGGACGACTTCCTCGGCCGCTTCCAGGTTGTTCTTGGTGACGGTTTCCTCGAGGTTGCCGCCGCTGCCGGTGAACTTGCCGGTGTTGACGTCCACCACGGTCATGGCTTCGGTGCGGTCGATCACGAGGGAGCCGCCGGAGGGCAGGAAGACCTTGCGGTCCAGGGCCTTGTGGATCTGCTCGTCGATGCGCCAGGCCGCGAAGATGTCCGTGTCCTTGGTCCACTTCTCGAGCCGGCCCACCAGGTCCGGAGCCACGTAGGTAACGTAGGCMTCGATGGTGTCCCAGGCTTCCTCGCCGGAGACGATCAGCTTGGAGAAGTCCTCGTTGAACACGTCGCGGACCACCTTGATGGTCAGGTCCGGTTCGCCGTACAGCAGCTCCGGAGCCAGGATCTTGGTGGACGTGGACTGGCTTTCGATGCCCTCCCACTGGGCGCGAAGCCGGTTGATGTCATGCGTGAGTTCTTCTTCCGACGCGCCCTCGGCCGCGGTGCGGACAATGACGCCGGCGTCCTCCGGCAGGCGGTCCTTGAGGATCCGCTTGAGCCGGTTGCGTTCGACGTCGGGCAGCTTGCGGGAGATGCCGGTCATGGAGCCGCCGGGCACGTAGACGAGGTAGCGGCCTGGCAGCGAGATCTGGCTGGTCAGGCG
>NZ_JBFRFD010000750.1:0-1181 GCF_052114645.1 Arthrobacter sp. 2YAF22_2 | reverse complement strand
CGCGTCAGGGAGTGGGGAGTCAGCCGCATCTTCGCTTTTCCCGGCGACGGAATCGGCGAATTCGATGGTGCCCTGGAGAAGGCCCAACGCGATGAAGCAGGCCTGAAGTATGTGCGCCCCACGCATGAGGAGATCTGCTCGCTGATGGCAACCGCCCACGCCAAGTTCACGGGTGAAGTCGGCGTCTGCGTAGCCACCTCCAGCCCGGGCGCCTTCCATATGCTCAACGGCCTCTATGACGCCCAGATGGACAACCAGCCGGTTGTCGCCATCGTGGGCCAGCAGGGGCTGAACTCGCTGGGTACCTTTACGCAGCAGGAGAGCAACCTCGAACGCACCCTGTCGGATGTCGCCGTGTACGTCCAGACGATCGTCTCACCCGAGCAGGCCCAGGCGGTCGTTGACACTGCCTTCCGTACCGCCAGGGTACGGCTGGGACCGGCCGTGATCATCATTCCCCACGACGTGCAGGGAATGAAGATGCCCGAACTCACTCCGCAGAACTGGGTATCACGCTCCAGCGGCGTAGCCCCGTCCATCTCAATCGGYCCCCCGGAAAGCGAGATCGTGAAGGCCGCCGGCATCATCAATGCAGGCAGCAAAGTCACCTTCATTGTCGGCCACGGCGCAAACGGGGCCACCGACGAGGTCCTCAGGGCCGCCGAACTCTGCGGTGCCGGCCTAATCACGGCCTTACGCGCCAAACAAGTGATCCCCTCCGACGTGCCGCACCACTCGCAGCAACTCGGCCTCCTCGGCTCCCTGCCCAGTGCCCACCAGATGAGCGGATGCGACACCCTCGTATTCCTCGGCACCAACTACCCGTACAGCCAGTTCCTGCCCGAGAGCGGACAGGCACGCGCGATCCAAGTCGACCTCAAGCCCGAGCAAATGGGATTGCGCTACCCCACCGAACTCAACCTGTGGGGGGATGTGAGGGCAACCCTCACCGCGCTCATCCCGCACCTGGAGGCGAAAACCGACCTCTCCTGGCAGAACACCGTCGCTGAGGAAATGGTGGAGTGGGAAAACGAGATGGAAGCCCAGGCGATGCTGACCTACAAGGACGGCGTCAACCCCCGACGCGTCTACCACGAACTTAACAAGCGACTGCCCCCGCAGGCCATCGTCACCGCCGACGCCGGATCCACGGCRGACTGGTACGGCCACCACATCAGGCT
>NZ_JBFRFD010000749.1:0-1188 GCF_052114645.1 Arthrobacter sp. 2YAF22_2 | reverse complement strand
GGAAAACCCTATGTGAGCACTCGGCCGGACGCCGGGCATGACACGCATGGGCCCGGGTACCGGGTCGCCTAGTTCAGGCTGGTCGCCTCGGCGGGAACGGCCGGGTCCGCCGCGGTGACGATGGCCTTACCCTCCGGCGAGGAAATCCGGTTGGCCAGTTCCCTGACCACGGCTTGCAGCTCGCGCCGGAGTGAGTCCGGGTCGATCGAGGCGGCAGCAAGGACCGACCGTTCCATATCCGCGGCTTCCAGCACCGCTTCGCGTCCGCGATCGGTCAGCTTCACGACGTGGCTGCGGCGGTCGGAAGCGCTTCGCTCCCGGGAGATGTGGCCGTGGGCTTCGAGCCGGCTGAGTGTCTTGCCCATGGTCTGGGCCTGGACCCGAACCAGATGCGCCAACTGCGCTTGGGTCATGGGTCCTTGAACGGAGAGCACTTCCATGGCGATGACCCCGGCATGGGTGAGGCCGATGGCCCCAAGCTTCTCGTTCCAGGAGTGTTCTACAAGGCGTGCTGCCGTGGACAATAAGCGGCCCGTGGGCCAGCGATCCATATCAGGCATACCCAAGAGTATAACGACTGTCTGATTGGTGGGCCGCCGCCGCACTCCGTAGACTGGTTTGCGTCAATTTGTCAAGGAGATCAAGATGCCTGAACGACTCGTTCCCGGGGACACCGCACCCGACTTTCGACTGCTCGACTCGGCGGGGCGCGAGGTCAGCCTGAAGGACTTCCGCGGCCGCAACACGGTGGTCTACTTCTACCCCGCCGCTGCCACGCCCGGCTGCACCAAGCAGGCCTGCGACTTCCGCGACTCCCTGGGCGCCCTGCAGGCTGCCGGCTATGACGTGGTCGGCATTTCCCCCGACCCCGTCGAGAAGCTCGCCAAGTTCGCGGACGCCGAAGCACTGAGCTTCCCGCTGCTTTCCGACCCCGATCACACGGTGGCGGCGGACTACGCGGCGTGGGGCGAGAAGAAGAACTACGGCCGCAGCTATGACGGCCTCATCCGTTCCACGGTGGTGGTGGGTCCGGACGGCAAGGTCACCCTGGCGCAATACAACGTCCGCGCCACCGGCCACGTCGCCAAACTGCGCCGCGACCTCAAGGTCGACGCCTAGCCTCCCCTACGTCGACACGCCCGGCTTTGCGCTGCGGGGCCGGACTGTAGACTGGTTGCTGGCATCCGC
>NZ_JBFRFD010000748.1:0-1189 GCF_052114645.1 Arthrobacter sp. 2YAF22_2 | reverse complement strand
GTCCATGGCTAGTCCATCCGTTCTGTCATGAGGTCGGCGGGGGCGGCCTTGGCAAAAGCCCGGCGCGCCCGGTGGAGGCGTACCGCGGCGGCCGAAGCCGAACAGCCCAGGGCTTGGCCCAGTTCTGTGCCGGTCAGATCGTCCCAGTAGCTGAGCATGAGGACTTCGCGGTCCCGTTCCCGGAGCTGCAGGAGCACCTCAGCCACCGCGTCCCGATCTGCAGTGTTTGAGTCAGGCGTGCGGCTGCGGGCTTCGTCTTTGAGCCGGTCGACCAGCTCCTGGCGGCGCCGGCGGCCCTTGTACTCATTTCCGATCACATTCCGTGCGGTCACCAGCAGCCAGCCGACGCCTGGTAGCGCTGGAAGCTGCTTCTCCCAGGCGATCCTGAAGACATCAGCCGCCAATTCCTCGGCCCGATATTGGTCATTGATGCGGCAGGCAATATAGCCGTAGACACGTGCGAAATGTTGAGTGTGCAGGTCAATGAAGTCCTGCTCCTTCGCAGCCAACATAGTGTTTCCCCCGAACATCGGATGACTTGTTCTTAATGCCTAAGTGTCCCGGGGTGGGTCTTTTATTACACCGACGGCAAGATCGGATACCGCCCCGGCGAATCGCCACCCGCCGCGGTTCCGTGCTCGCCTTGCCGGGAGAACACGCAGTTCGTCGTTCAGGCGCGCTGGAGCCGGAAGTTTGTCGGCATAGCATCCTCAAGTGACGGCCGCCAGAATTCATCGTCGGTGTCCAAGGCGGTCGAGGAGCCGCCCGCCGTGAACAGGTACCAGTCCGGGAAGGGGTCCTCGGGCAGCAGCTCCAGTGCGAGGTCCTGTTCGGGGTCGGGATCACGCCCGGGGTCCGGGGGCAGGCCCTCGTGGCTCCCGTCGTCCTTGCTGATTAATCCGTTCGGCCAGTGGGGTGGTTCCCAGTCCTGGTGTTCGCTGGGGTAGTGCCGTCCTGATGGTGAGGTCCACCCGGGAGGGTGGTTCTTGGTCGCTGCGGTGGGTTTCCACGAGGTGGCGTGTTTGAGGCGGTGGTGTTTGCGGCAGGGCTGGCCSAGGTTGSTGATSCCGGTGGTSCCGCCGTCGGCCCACGCCAGCAGRTGGTCYGCSTCGTTRTCSAGCGAGGCGTTGTTGCAGCCCGGGAACGGGCATTTGCCGTCCCGGAGSCGRAGCCASTGCCGCAGGGCCTT
>NZ_JBFRFD010000747.1:0-1192 GCF_052114645.1 Arthrobacter sp. 2YAF22_2 | reverse complement strand
GAGCGTGGGGACGCCGAACGCCGCCTTGCGCCGCGGCGCGTTGCCCGGGTGGTTGTAGCCGCCGTTGTGCGGGGCCGGCGGCTGGTTGCCGTAACCGGCGTAGGGGCCGGGGCCCTGTGCGTACTGTCCGGTGTACGCGGCGGGCGACTGGGCCGCGGAGTGGCTCTGGACTGGTTCCCCGTGGGACTGGGACGTCGGCGCACCGAACTGCTGGGTGTCGGGGGCCGCATGCTGGCCGTACGCCGGCTGGCGCTGCGGATATACCGGCCGCGGGGCGTCATCCGCCGGCCGGTCCAGCCGCATGGTCGGATTCTCCCGGGCTGAGTCGTCCGCCGCGGCCTGGGGAGCCCCGGCAGCGGTCTGGCCAGGCTCCAGCGGTTCCCGGTTGCTCGTTGATGGATCCGGTGACGCGCCCTGCGTTGGGTTCTCAGTCATGGGACTTCCTTTCATCCTCGTCTGCAGTTAACTATGGTCGCCCCGGCTGGTACAAGAGCGAACATTTGCTGGGAGGTTCCTGAACGCCATCGCGTCCGTTCATGGCCCGCGGAAGGCCGTCCCGGACGCTTCAGCGCGTTTCGCCGGTGGCATATTCCCCGCGGTGGACGGTCTCCGGGGTGCACCATAGAATCAAATGGAATTGCCACAGCGACCTGCGGCTTTGGACCTGCGCGGGGGCGCTGTCGTGTTCTGAGTGGACCGGATCGGCCCGATCCGGTCACGGAAGTACTGAAGGGTTGCGCATGCGGTCAATGATGAAACGATTCCTCGCCGTTATCGGCGTCGCCGGACTGCTGGCCCTCCCCGCCGCTCCCGCGCTCGCCGAGGATCCGGTGACCCTGGATCCCGCCACTAAGATCGTCGACTCGGCCGGCGTCCTGGGCGGAAAGAAGCCGGATGTCGAGGCCGCAATCAAGAAACTCGGCACCGACCATCAGATGAATCTGTACGTGGTCTACGTGAAGACGTTCCAGAACCCCACCGACAGCGGGCAGTGGGCCGCGACCGTAGCGCAAAACGCCAACCTGGGTCCCAACTCCCTGTTGCTCGCCGTGGCTACCGACGCCCGCAAGTATCAGCTGAGCAAACCTGCCAACAGCAAGATCACGAACACCCAGCGCGACAACATCATCAAGAACGCGGTGGACCCGCAACTGCGTAACGGCGACTATGCGCAGGCCGCCATCGACACGGC
>NZ_JBFRFD010000746.1:0-1198 GCF_052114645.1 Arthrobacter sp. 2YAF22_2 | reverse complement strand
GCGCTGGGTTATGACCTGATGGCATTCCTTTCCCTGTCCATCAGCCAGACGCGGACAGGCGCGGTGGAAGACGGTCTCGCCGCGATCCCGGAGGTCATCGAGGTGCATGCAACGACCGGGGATGCGGACCTCATGGCCAAGGTGGTGGCACGCAGTACGGCCGATCTCTACCGCATCACCAACGAGATCCTGGAAATCGAGGGGATCCAACGGACCAGCACGGCCATCTCCGTGCTGGAGCTCATGCCGCCCCGCTATGACGGCCTCCTGAGCCGACTGTCGGAGCAGGAATCCCGGCCTTCCAGCTGATCGGGTGACGGGTACCACAAGCGTGCAGATTTTCAGGTTCGCCGCACCATACTGCCAAATGTCCCAATCCAACTCCACCCTCTTGCCAATGTGTGAACCGGGCCACATGATTCCTGCATGACTTCACTTACCGTCTCCGGCCGCGTGGCGCAGGTTCTCAGCCGCTATCTTGACGATGTCTTCGGCGTCATGGGCAACGGAAACGTCTACTTCCTGGACGCCGCGGAAAAGCTCGGCCTCCGCTTCTCCGCCGTCCGCCATGAAGGCGCCGCCATCGCCGCGGCCGACGCCTACTACCGGACGTCAGGACGCCTCGCAGCGGGCACCACCACCTACGGCCCCGGCTACACCAACGCACTCACCGCCCTCGCGGAGGCCGTCCAGGCACAAATCCCGGTGGTGCTGGTCACCGGGGACGCTCCGAGTAGCGGCGCCCGGCCCCAGGACGTGGACCAGGCGGCCATCGCCGCGGGCCTCGGCGCCGCCACCTTCACCGTCACCCGCGACGACGCGGGCTCCATCACGCAGCAGGCGGTGGAATATGCGCTCACTAAGCGCACCGCCGTCGTGATCGCCATTCCTTACGACCTCGCAGCCCTGGAGGCTGAGGAGGAAGAGCTTCCAGCGCCGCTGGCACCGGCGGTGAGTGACGACGTCGACGGCGGCCTGGGGCAGGTAGCCCGCCTGCTCGCCGGAGCGAAGCGGCCGCTGATCCTCGCCGGCCGCGGCGCACATCTCGCCGGCGTCGGCCCGGAACTCCGGGAGCTCGCCGACCGCTTGGGCGCGCTGACCGCCGGAACCGCCCTGGCGCTCAACCTCCTCGAGGGCGCCGGGTACCTCGGCGTCGCGGGCGGCTTCGGTACGGACACCGCGGCCGGGCTCATGGGTG
>NZ_JBFRFD010000745.1:0-1210 GCF_052114645.1 Arthrobacter sp. 2YAF22_2 | reverse complement strand
GTCCAGCTCCAGGGCCCCCTGGACGTTGTGCTCGGGCGAGATGCGAATGCCGACGCGGTCCGCACCAATGGCGTCGACGACAGCCTGGGCAACTTCGATGACGAAACGCGCACGGTTTTCAGGCGAGCCGCCGTAGTTGTCGTCGCGCTGGTTCGCAGCCGGCGTCAAGAACTCGTGCAGCAGGTAGCCGTTCGCGGAGTGAAGTTCGACGCCGTCGAACCCGGCTTCGATCGCGTTGCGGGAGGCCTGCACGAACTCCTCGCGAATGCCGGGCAGCTCGTCAGTCGTAAGGGCGCGCGGAACGGGGAACGCCTGCTTGCCCTCGTAGGTGCGGGTCACGCCGTCGATGGCGATGGCGCTAGGGGCGACAACCTCGTGGCCACCTGTGGTGTCCTCGTGCGTGACGCGGCCTGCGTGCATCACTTGGGCGAAGATCCGGCCGCCCTCTGCGTGCACCGCGGCGGTGACGTCGGCCCAGCCCTTGAGCTGTTCTTCGGTGACCAGACCGGGCTGGCCCGGGAAACCGCGTCCGGCGGGGCTGGGGTAGGTACCTTCGCTGACAATCAGGCCGAGTGAGGCGCGCTGCCGGTAATGCTCCACTACCAGCGGTCCCGGGATGCCTTCCCGGCCAGAGCGGAGGCGGGTCAGCGGCGCCATCACGAGTCGGTTCGGTGCTTCCAGTTGTCCGATGGTCAGGGGGGAAAACAGCATGCGCAGTTCCTTTCACAGTGGATTGTGTCCAGTGGCGGAAACTTCGCTGCGTCTGCAACTATTCCGGTTGAGACTCGGATCACGCCTCGGTCAGCGTGTCGGTTGCGGCGCGCCCGGGCACCCTTGGCCCTGCGGATTCTTGAGGCAGTCGTCCGCGTAATTGCGGGTGATGGACCGCCAGACGCTGACAGTCTGGGGCGGGGAACTGAATTGGCCTTGGCCCGGAATGGGCAGCGGCGGGCCGCCGTTGACGGAGTACGTTCCCTGGAAATGGGTGGTCAAAGCCGCGGAAAAATCGCCGGTCTGGCCGTAGGCGTGGCTGGTGGCTGTCTTTTCGCCCCAACGGTCCTGCGGCAGCGGCCCACCGGCTGTTGTTGTTGGACCAAGGGACGTGCCGTCACCGAAGTTCCAGGTGTACTGGACGGGTTTGGCACTGACATGGACATCCTGGGCCAGGATTTTGATGTCGAATTGCTGTTCGGCGGCCTCCGCATAAAAG
>NZ_JBFRFD010000744.1:0-1215 GCF_052114645.1 Arthrobacter sp. 2YAF22_2 | reverse complement strand
GCGTGCCGCGGCGCTGCTGGGGCTGATCTGCGTGCTGCTGGGCGGCTGGTTCTGGTGGCAGGCGGCCGACGGCGCGCCCCGGGTCCACCCCCTCGGGGAGCCTACCGCCGAGCCCGCCGGTACATCAGGACCGACTGATCCGGCCACTCAAGATCCCGTTGCAGCGGCGGGCGGCAGGATCGTCGTGCACGTCGCAGGCGCAGTGGCCAGCCCCGGCGTGCTGGAGCTGCCGGGCGGGAGCCGGCTCCACGAAGCCATCAGGGCCGCCGGCGGGAGTACGGCCGCCGCGGACCTGGACCGGCTCAACCTTGCCGCCGTCCTTGAGGACGGCCAAAAGATCCTCGTCCCGGAGCGCGGCGGCCCGGAAGGTGCTGGCGCCGCCGACGGGGCCGCACCCTCCGTCGGAACTGGTGGAACAGGCACCGAAGGGACAGGAAGCGGCGGCGGCAACGGACCGCCCGCGGCGAAAATCAACCTGAACACCGCCGGGGTCGAAGAGCTGGCCACGCTGCCGCGCGTCGGCCCGGTTTTGGCCCAGCGCATCGTGGACTGGCGTAAACAGCACGGCCGTTTCCGCAGCGTCGAGGAACTGGACGCTGTCGAGGGGGTCGGCCCGAAGCTGCTCGCGGCCCTCCTGCCACTCGTGCGGATCTGACATGTCTGCAGAGCGGCAGCCGCCCCGCTGGCAGTCCTTGCGGGACGCTGCGGCCGCATCCATGGCCCGGAACACCGTCCCACCCGGCCAGGGCTCCGGGCAGCCTGCGGCAGGGCCCGCGGGGCCTCCTCACCTGCTGGCAACTGCCAGAACCACCCTGGCCACGCTGGAGCACCGCGTCCGCGAAGCCTTGCGGGCCCGCCGGACCGCCGCCCGTCCGCTGTCGTCCGATGCTTCGTCGGGGAGCCGGCGCCGGACCGACCTTCGGCTGGTGCCAGCGGCGCTGCTCGTCTGGGGGACTGCCCTCGCGGGAGGGTGGCTGGCACCGACGGCCCTTGCCTTCGGCTGCGCCGCTCTGGCCACTGCGGCGGGTATATTGCTGGCGCCACACCGCCGGCGCCGGAAGGCTGGTGCCCGGAGCCTTCGGGGCACCGCGGCCGCGGCCCTGCTGCTCTCGTGCGCGGCCGGCGCCCACGCGGCGGTCGCTTCGGTGCCGCGGAATGAAGGCGCGGTCGCGGAAGCCGTTGCCGCCGGCGCCTCGGTAGTGGCCGAAATCGAGG
>NZ_JBFRFD010000743.1:0-1216 GCF_052114645.1 Arthrobacter sp. 2YAF22_2 | reverse complement strand
AAGTGACCTCGCCCCGTATCCCCTGTGCGACGTTCCAGCGCCGGATGCAGGAGTCCCAATGGGTCAAGCGGTTCGGGGACGCGGGCCGCGTGGGGGCATATCTGCGGGTGGTGCGGCTCGGCAGCATTGCGGCGGGGGACCACATCCACCGGATCTACATTCCGGCGCACGGGGTGAGCGTGGGCAAGTGGTTCAGCGACCCCGCGATGGAAGACCTGGAAGCCCTGCGGGACGCCGACGCCGACGGTGCGATCCGGCTGCAGCCCGAGTACCGAGAAGAGTTCGAGAAGCTGCAGCGCCGCCTCGGGGTGTAGCGCGGCCGGCGCCTCTGTGCGCAAGCTCACCGCCGCCGTCGGGCTTTCCGTTACCACCTGCGGGGCCGCATGCCTTACACTTGAAATATCCCCCACTCCGGAAATCCCTTATTCCTGCCCAATTTTTGAGGCAGGACTGGCAAGTGTTGGGGCCCGCAAATGTGATGCGGGCATTTTCATAGGGAGAGCCGGCTAAAGAAAACGCTGTACAGACTGCTGGGATAGCAGCCAAGAGATGCAGYGGGAAGTCCTGCCACGGGATTGCGAAAGCGCCGGACTTCTATGTGACCGGCCGGTCAATGTATGCCCGGCACCTAGTGTCACGCGTACTGCGGCTCCGCTCACCTCGGGTTGTGCCGCCTGGCCCCTATGGATGAGGAAGATTCCCCTATGCCCGAAAATCAGGACAACTCCGTCGACACCGAGAACACTCAGGCCGACGTCGAGACTACCGAAACGGTTGTTGCCGCAGCCGAAAAGACCGCTGAGACCAGCGGTGACAAGCCTGCCGAGTCCAGCGCTGACAAGCCCGCTGAGTCCAGCGGCGAGAAGCCCGCTGAGTCCAGCGACGACGACGACGCCCTCCGCTTCGTCGACCTCGGCATTGACGCCCGTGTCCTTGCCGCCCTGCAGGACGTCGGCTACGAGAAGCCGTCCCCGATCCAGGCGGCAACCATCCCGCTGCTCCTCGAGGGCCGCGACGTCGTAGGCCTGGCCCAGACCGGCACCGGTAAGACTGCAGCATTCGCAGTACCGGCGCTGTCCCGGCTGGCCGAACTCCACGACCTGAACGGCCCCTCCCGCAAGACGCAGGCCCTGGTCCTGGCTCCGACCCGCGAACTCGCCCTCCAGGTCGCGGAGGCCTTCACCTCCTACGCCAAGCACATCGACGACTTCACGGT
>NZ_JBFRFD010000742.1:0-1221 GCF_052114645.1 Arthrobacter sp. 2YAF22_2 | reverse complement strand
CCCTGTTACAGTGCAATCAAGGAGAAAAACTGAAGATGCCATGTGCGCAGATGCACATGGCGGAAAGATGGAGGGCATGAAGAGGCTCCCGAGTCCGGACGACCTGCTGATCCTGCTAACCGTGGCGCGGCTGGGCCGGTTCAACGCGGTCGCGGAGACCCTGGGCACCACGCACACCACCATCTCGCGGCGGATCCTCGCCCTGGACAAACAACTTGGTGGCCGGACGCTAGAGCGCAGCCCGCACGGCTGGGAGCTTACCGAGCTTGGAGCCCAGGCGGTGGCGGCCGCGGAAGCCATCGAGGGGACGCTGGGTGCGCTGACCGGCCGGATCGCCCGACGGGAGGACGTGCTCTCCGGCCTGGTCCGGATCAGCACCCCGGACGGCTTCGGCGCCGAATTCGTCACCCCGGCCTTGGTCCGGCTGCAGCAGGACCACCCCTCGCTGAACGTGGAAATGCTCAGCGCCACCCGGAAGGTAAGCCAGAACCGGTCCGGGGTTGACCTCGAGGTGGTGGTCGGCAACCTGGACGTCAGCAACGCCCAGACCATCTTCCTTTCCAACTACTTCCTCCGGCTCTACGCGAGCCCGGAGTACGAGCGCGAGCGCGGGCTTCCGGAGACGCTCGACGACGTCCGGCAGCACGGCTTTGTCTCTTACGTCGAATCAGCCCTGCAGGTCGCCGAACTTGGCCACCGGTCCACCCAGCTACCGATGCCGCGCTCCAGCTTCCAAGCCACCAGTATTTTCGCCCAGCTCGAGGCGGTCAGTCGGGCCGCGGGGATCGGGCTGCTGCCCAACTTCCTCGTAGTCGGCAAGCCAGGGTTCGTGCCGGTCCTGCCGGACGACTTCCAGCGCCAGCTGCCGATCTGGGCGGTGGCCCGGTCGGAATCGCTGCGGTCGGCACCGGTGCAGGCGGTGGTGGCGGCCGTCCGGGCCGAGATCGCCGAACGCCAGGACGTGCTGGCAGGCTGACCCGGGCGCGCTGCGTTTACGGCGGCGGCCTGCTTTACCGGCGGCCGTCCATGTCCGATGTCGTCAGCCCGAACTGTTCAGAGTCCGCCCGGCCCACTACTTGCCCGCAAAGGGAACCCTGACCGGGACGTTCGAGCGACCCTAAGCCAAATCCGGCCTATGACTTTCGGCGGTAAATGGGGGGTCTTTTGCGGCGCTATTTGGCGTTGTAGACGCCGCGTSCTGCAGGACCCGTGATACTCAGG
>NZ_JBFRFD010000741.1:0-1238 GCF_052114645.1 Arthrobacter sp. 2YAF22_2 | reverse complement strand
CAAGTCTATAGACGGCCCCCGCGCTCCCCGAAACCCGTGACAGCCCGCTGGCATTTCGGGGGGCCGGAACGGGCGGCACTATACAGTGGAACGGTGACTGAACACCCAGCCCCCGCTGTACCCGCCCGCCTTGACCTGCGCCGCGACGTCGCCCTGCTGACCGCGGACATCATCGACATTTTCAGCGTCTCGGGGGCGGAACGCCGGCTCGCCGATGCCGTGGAGCATGCCCTCCGCTCCGTACCGCAACTGGAGCTGACCCGCGACGGCGATGCACTGATCGCCCGCACCAGCCTCGGCCGGCCCGAACGGGTCATCCTCGCCGGCCATCTTGACACCGTCCCGCTGCCGGGCACCGAGGGTTCGCTGGGCACCGTTCCCTCGTACTGGCCCTCCGGGGCGCCGGGGGAGGGCCTCTTGTACGGCCGCGGCGCCACCGACATGAAGGGCGGCGTCGCCGTGCAGCTCGCGCTGGCGGCCGGCCTGTTCGACGGCGGTGCGGAACCGGACAAGGACGTCACCTTCGTCTTCTACGACCATGAGGAAGTAGAGGGAGTCAAGAGCGGCCTCGGCCGGCTGGTCCGGAACCACGGATCCCTGCTCGGGGGCGACTTCGCCATCCTGCTGGAGCCCACGGCCGGGACCGTCGAGGGCGGCTGCAACGGCACCATCCGGTTCGAGGCGGCCACCCGGGGCCAGGCGGCCCACTCGGCGCGGGCCTGGATGGGCAGCAACGCCATCCACGCCGCGGCGCCGATCCTGGCCAGGCTGGCAGCCTACGAGCCGCAAACCGTGAGCGTGGACGGCCTGGACTACCGCGAGAGCCTCAACGCCGTGCGGATTAACGGCGGGACCGCGGGCAACGTCATCCCGGACCGCTGCGTCGTCGAGATCAACTACCGTTTCGCGCCGGATAAGACCCTGGACCAGGCCGAGGAGCACGTGCGCGAGCTGCTGGCCGGCTTCGAACTGGTCCGCACCGACGGTGCGTCCGGTGCCCGCCCGGGACTGAACCACCCCGCCGCCGCGTCCTTCGTGGCGGCCGTCGGGGCCGAGCCGAAGCCCAAGTACGGCTGGACCGACGTCGCACGATTCAGCGAACTGGGGGTGCCCGCCGTTAATTTCGGGCCGGGAGACGCGCTGCTGGCGCACACGGACGATGAACACGTCGACGCCGAAGCGGTCCGCGAGTGCCTGCGGGCGTTAC
Source organism: Arthrobacter sp. 2YAF22_2 (assembly GCF_052114645.1). Taxonomy (NCBI): domain Bacteria; kingdom Bacillati; phylum Actinomycetota; class Actinomycetes; order Micrococcales; family Micrococcaceae; genus Arthrobacter; species Arthrobacter sp. 2YAF22_2. The sequence continues at coordinate 31 of NZ_JBFRFD010000741.1, read as the reverse complement.
GGAGCTGGCTGGGCGTCCAGCCCTCCTGAGT
>NZ_JBFRFD010000740.1:0-1240 GCF_052114645.1 Arthrobacter sp. 2YAF22_2 | reverse complement strand
GGTCGGGGCCGCCGGATTCCGGGCGGCCCCCGGCGTGCTGATGGTGCCGCTGCAGAACGAGTTTGGCTGGTCCACCACGGTCCTCTCGGCTGCCGTCAGCATCAATCTGGTGCTCTTCGGCCTGACCGCCCCGTTTGCCGCGGCCCTGATGGAGCGTTTCGGGATCCGCGCCGTGACCTCCGTGGCGCTGGTGCTTATCGGGGCCGGCAGCGCGCTGACCGTGCTGGTGAGCCAGTCCTGGCAGATTCTGCTGACATGGGGGCTGCTGATCGGGCTCGGCACCGGCTCCATGGCGCTGGTCTTCGCCGCCACGATCGCTAACACGTGGTTCGCCAAGAGCCGCGGACTCGTGGTCGGCATCCTCACCGCGGGCAGCGCAGCCGGCCAACTGGTATTCCTGCCCTTCATCGCCGCCCTCGCCCAGAACCCGGGCTGGCGGCAGGCTTCGCTGCTGATCGCCGCCGGCGCGTTCGCCGTGGTGCCGCTGGTGCTCAAGTTTTTGAAGAACTCACCGGCCGACGTCGGCGCACTGCCATACGGTGCCGACGCCGCCGAGCCGATGGACACGGCCGAGCCGGCTGTGGCGGCCACCGAAGCGCAGGCGCTGCCGGCCGCATCAACCGAACCCCGCCGGAACGCCGCCGTCCGGGCGATCCAGGTGCTCAAGCGGGCCAGCAAGGTGCGGACCTTCTGGGCGCTCGTAGCGGGCTTCGCGATCTGCGGGGCCACCACCAACGGTTTGATCGGTACCCACTTCATCCCCTCCGCGCACGACCACGGCATGCCCGAAACCACCGCCGCCGGCCTGCTCGCCGTCGTCGGAATCTTCGACATCCTCGGCACCATCGCCTCCGGCTGGCTGACGGACCGGTTCAACCCGCGGATCCTGCTCGCGGTCTACTACCAGTTCCGGGGCATCGGGCTGCTCGTCCTGCCGCTGCTGCTCAGCGCCGAAGTCCAGCCCAGCATGCTCGTGTTCGTGGTCATCTACGGCCTGGACTGGGTGGCCACCGTCCCGCCAACCGCCGCGATCTGCCGCCAGGTGTTTGGTGCAGACGGCAGCGTTGTCTTTGGCTGGGTCTTCGCCGCACACCAGCTCGGCGCCGCCGCGGCGGCGCTGGCAGCCGGCGCTGTCCGGGACGCCACCGGCCAGTACACCTACGCGTGGTTTGCCGCAGCGGCCATGTGCACCATTGCCGCCGTCATCAGCGCGACCATCCGCAAGGACACCGGACAGAAG
>NZ_JBFRFD010000739.1:0-1244 GCF_052114645.1 Arthrobacter sp. 2YAF22_2 | reverse complement strand
CTGCTGCACGGACCACTCCATTGGCTTTCCTTCCGCTGGCGGGTATTTCCCGTCCGCTCCTTTGAGCCTAAATGTTGACGCAACGTCAAGGTCAAGCCCCATCGGCTGGGGCGGCCGGGGAGGCGGCGGGGTGCGCTCCCAGGGCTGCGTACCAGGGCTGCGTACCAAGGCGTCCTACCAGGGACGGGAGCTGTCCGGGCCGTCTGGGGCATAACATGGACACATGCACAGGCAGCAGCGATTTACCAGCCCTCGGCCGCTTACCGGCCGCACGGGCTTCTTAGCGCGCGCCTAAACGGCAGCCGCCGGGGTCCGTCCGGCGCAGCGGCTGAGGGTGTTCTTCCCTCCCGCCCCTAGAACTCCAAGGACCCCGCCATGAAAAAATATCCTTCCCTGCCCGAGCTCAACGCCGCCCTCGCCGTGCGAGACCTGTCCGATCCCGCCAGCGGTCCGCACGCCGTCCAGCTCCTGCTGGCGGAGGTGGTGGCCAGCCTGGAACGGCTCTGGGACATTCCCGCCGCCACGCACCGCCACAACCCCCTCGTGGCCACCGCCGACAATTACGACCGGCTGGGCTACTCGGCGGACGACGTCACCCGGGACTCGCGATATTCCCGCCACGTCAGCCCCACCGTGATGCTCCGGAGCCATACCTCGGCGGGCGTCCCTGCCCTGCTGGACACGCTCCGCGGCGAGCTCGGCCGCTACGACCGGCTCCATGTGCTGCCGGGTCTGGTCTACCGGCGCGACGCGGTGGACCGGACCCATGTCGGCGCGCCGCACCAGGTGGATCTATGGCGTCTCAAGTCCCGCGGCCTGCTCGGCCCCGCCGAGCTGCGCGCGATGATGGCCGCGGTGGTCGAAGCCGTGTTGCCGGCCGCCGATTATCCGGACGTGCAATGGCGTGCCACACCGGCGGAGCACAGCTACACGGCGCTGGGACAGCAGCTGGACGTTTGGGTCACGCGCTCCGACGGCCGCCGCGAGTGGCTGGAACTGGCAGAGTGCGGGCTGGTCGCGGCTCGGGTATTGCGTGGGTCCGGGCTGGACCCCAGGCGCTGGGCCGGGCTCGCGTTCGGTCTCGGCCTGGACCGGGCCCTGATGCTGCGCAAGGGCATCGGGGATATCCGGTTGCTGCGCTCGGAGCATCCGGAGGTCCGGGCGCAGTTGCAGGACCTGCTGCCGTACCGGCCGGTATCGGCCATGCCGCCGGTCCGGCGGGACCTGTCCCTGGTTCTCGGCTC
>NZ_JBFRFD010000738.1:0-1251 GCF_052114645.1 Arthrobacter sp. 2YAF22_2 | reverse complement strand
CCCGTCAGGACCAGCCGTGCCGGCCGCGCAACGCGGTGGCGATGGTGCCGAACCGCCCGGCGTCGAGGATGGCGCCCTCACGCCGAACATCCCGCGGGTTGATCTGCAGCACGCGGTCCAGTCGGGCCTCACTCGGGCGCCACTGCCGGTCCCAGGGGCCAGTGCCGATGTCGACGTAGTCGTCCGCGCGTCGAGCGTCGCCGTCGTGGTCCTTACTGGTCAGCATCAGTCCGAGCAGGTAGCGGCCGTGGCTCCCCACCAGGAGCACAGGCCGGTCTTTGCCGCGGCTATGGTCCTCTTCGAACGGCACCCAAGTCCAGATGATCTCGCCTGGCTCCGGCAAGCCGTTAGCCGCCGGGGTGTACCGCACCGTGGCTTTCCCCCGGAAGTCGCCGGGGTAGGTACCGGTGAGGCCGCCGGTAGCGCCGGCAGGACGCCCGGCGGGCCGGCGGACCGGGGGCGCGCCGCCACCGAGCCGGTCCAGGAAGCGCAGGGTGCCGCGGAGGGCGTTGCCGAGGGAGCGAAGATTCAGGGCCATGGGGCAAACCCTACCGGGATGCGGGGCCACGCCCCCGGACGTGGGAGACTAGGGGGACGAGAAATGCGGCCTGCCCGCAGCCAGGTGGAACAAGCGATTGTCGAACACCGGCTGCCTGAGTCCGCAGTACAGCCCATCAGCATTGCCCATCAGTACAGCCCACAGGTTGTGCCAACAGTAAGGACCCTGCGTGTCTCCCATGGCCCGCACCGCCCCGGTGCCTGCCGCAACAGATCCGGCCCTCATCCGGAACTTCTGCATCATTGCGCATATTGACCACGGCAAGTCCACGCTGGCCGACCGGATGCTTCAGTACACCGGCGTCGTCCAGTCCCGCGACATGAAGGCCCAGTACCTGGACCGGATGGACATCGAGCGCGAACGCGGCATCACCATCAAGTCCCAGGCCGTCCGGATGCCGTGGGAGCTCGACGGCACCAGCTACGCGCTGAACATGATCGACACGCCCGGCCACGTCGACTTCACCTACGAGGTCTCCCGTTCGCTGGCCGCGTGCGAAGGCGCCGTGCTGCTGGTGGACGCCGCCCAGGGCATCGAAGCCCAGACGCTCGCCAACCTGTACCTGGCGATGGAAAACAACCTCACGATCATCCCGGTCCTGAACAAGATCGACCTCCCGGCTGCCCAGCCGGAGAAGTACGCGGAAGAACTGGCGAACCTGATCGGCGGCGACCCGGACGAGGTGCTGCGCC
>NZ_JBFRFD010000737.1:0-1251 GCF_052114645.1 Arthrobacter sp. 2YAF22_2 | reverse complement strand
GCCATGGCGAGGGCGATTCCGCGACAGCTGCGGCCCTCCGGTCCTTCCGGGATGGCAGCCAGCGGGAGCTTGAACGCTGGACTGCCGAACTATCCGAGCGCAGCATCAGCCCCGAAACCGCGCTGGACCGGTTGCGGGACGCCAGGACGGAGCTCTCCGAGCTGCTTAAGAGCCACGCGGACACCGTGATTGCCGGCTTCGCCCGGAACGACCGCGAGGCCAAGCTCATGCGCGAGGAGATGGACCAGGCCCAGGCCGGGACCGGCAAGAAGCACCGGCCCAGCTACGAGCCAAGCATTCTAGGAACGGTTTATCCGTCCTACTATTTCTTCTCGGTCCCCACTTTCAACAGCGGCTTCAACACCGGCGTCAGCAGCGTCAGCAGTGCCCGGGGCGGCGGCACCACGGGTTATGGCGGTAGCGGCGGCAGCTTCTCCGGCGCCGGAAGCTCGTCCGGCTTCTGAGAAAAACAGGTCGACAACCGGTGTCCAAGCGACGATTCCTGGCACGCTTCAGCTTCGAACCCGGGTGGCGCTGGTCCGAATGCATCAAGCCGGCAGCCAACACCGATACCTGTAGGAGTCGCCGGCGGTGATGTCGAGGCGGCCGCCGTCGCTCGTCTCGACGCATAGCTGGCCGCAGACGCGGAAACCGACGTGGCTGTTCTGGCGCCTCAGGCGGCGAGAGCTTGACGCCTGAACCGCAGCTCGCGCTGTGCGCCCCGCAGCGGCGAGCCGCCGAACGGCAGGTCCTCGAGGCGGATGGCGCCTGCAGCGGCGACGGCGATCCGGTTGGCGCTTGCCGCTGCCCGCGGCGGCAGCCCCAGCGTGTCCGCGAACTCAGCCCAGTGCCTGGCCTTCAGGTTTTTGGTCTTGCCGGAAACCGGCAGGGCCAGAGTCTCGTCGCCATAAAGCAGGGTGCACGGCACGTCGTACACGGGAGCCATGACAAATCCGGCGGCCCCGCCCAGGATGGCGAGGTTCTTGGCGTGGAGGTCGCCGTTTCCGCTCAGCCAGGCGAAGACGAATTGGAGATACAGGTTGCGGCTGGCGACCAGCGGAGCCTTACACAGCCCGGCCAGCGCGGTGGCCACCGCTTCGGAGGCCAACCCGTACTTGGAGGCCGGCGGCAGACCCAGGACTTGGGTGCCGTCCTCAAGCGGCAGCCGGAGCCACCTCCCGTCGGCCGACTTGATACGGTCGAACCGCTCCACCAGCAGCCCCGGCAGGCCGTGACTGTCCTTAATAACGG
>NZ_JBFRFD010000736.1:0-1252 GCF_052114645.1 Arthrobacter sp. 2YAF22_2 | reverse complement strand
CCCTCAGCTCTCGCGCGGTTTGGCACGACGCTCCCGCAGCTCTCGCGCGGTTTGGCACGACTCTCCCGCAGCTCTCGCGCGGTTTGGCACGACGCTCCCGCAGCTCTCGCGCGGTTTGGCACGACGCTCCCTCGTCTGTCCGTTTCTGAAGATACGGGAGCGTCGTGGGTAGGGCGGCAGGATCTACGGGAGCGTCGTGGGTAGGGCGGCAGGATCTGCCGGAGCGTCGTCGGAATGGCGGCAGGATCTGCGGGAGGGTCGCCGGTGTTACCGGGCGTAGCGTTCCGCGAAATTGCGCAAGATGGCCATCGGCTCGGTGGCGTGGTGTTGCCGGGCCCGGACCATCAGTTCCTCGGCCGAGTCGGGCGGGAAGTAGCCCGCGTGCCGGTAGATGTCGATCCGCGTGACGAGGCCGTCGGCGTCGAGTTCGGGGTGGAACTGGGTGGCGTAGAGGTTGGAGCGGATCCGGAACATCTGCACCGGGCAGGTCGCGGAGCTTGCCAGCAGCACCGCGCCGCGGGGCAATACCGTGCAGGCCTCTTTATGGCCCACGAACGCCGTAAAGCTCTCCGGCAACCCCTGCAGCAGCGGATCCAGCAATCCCTCCGGTGTGAGGCTGATGGTCACACCGCCCAGCCCCTCGCCGTAGGTCCGGTCGATCACGGCGCCCTGGTGCAGGCCCAGGGTCCCGACGCCGTAGCAGGCGCCCAGGAACGGGAAGTCTTCGGCCACGATCCGGTCCAGCAGGGCGAAAAGTTCGCGCTCCACCCGGTGCTGGGCCTCGCTCTTGTGCTCCGCCGGGTCGCTGGAGGTGAAGGGGCTGCCGCCCACGATCACGCCGGAATAGCGCTCCAAGTCGAGCCGGGGCAGCGGGGCGGCTTCCATCCGGATCCGGTGCAACTGGGCCTCGGCGAGGCCGGTGTAACGCAGGTAGGCGAGGTATTCGTCGTCGGCGGCGGCGTCTTCGGCGCGGGAGGCGAGCAGCAGGAATGGCTTCACGTAACCAAGTCTGCCCCCGCCGTCCCGTTGCCGCTATTCGGCCGTCTCGCCGTCCTCGATCGTGGCGATGAGGGCGCCCGCGGCGACGGTCTCGCCGGCCGCGGCGGCGAGAGCGATCACGATTCCGGCGCGGTGCGCCGTGAGCGGCTGCTCCATTTTCATGGCTTCGAGCACGACGACAAGGTCACCCTCGGCCACGCGGTCGCCCTCGGCGACGGCGACCTTCACGATGGTGCCCTGCATGGGGGAGGTC
>NZ_JBFRFD010000735.1:0-1253 GCF_052114645.1 Arthrobacter sp. 2YAF22_2 | reverse complement strand
CGGCTGCACGTCTGCTGGGGCTCCTGGCACGGCCCGCACACCACGGACATCCCGTTCGYGGACATCATCGGCTCGGTGCTGCAGATCAACGCCGGCGCGTACTCCTTCGAGGCGGCCAACGTGCGGCACGAACACGAATGGCGGGTCTGGCAGGACAACCCGCTGCCCGAGGGCAAGTCGATCATTCCCGGGGTCGTCTCGCACGCCACCAACGTCGTGGAGCACCCGGATCTGGTCGCGGACCGGATCGTGCGCTTCGCGGAACTGGTGGGCCGCGAAAACGTTATCGCCTCCACTGACTGCGGGCTCGGCGGCCGCGTCCATCCGCAGATCGCCGTCGCCAAACTCGAGGCGCTCGGCGAGGGCGCCCGGCGGGCCAGCAAGCGTCTCTGGTAGCCGGCCACGGACCCTTACCGGGCATTTCGCGGGGCTTGATAGACTGGTAAAGACCGAACACGAATCGGTCCACACCACATTTTCAAACCACACCGGCCAAAGAGTGCCCCTCCTTTGGCGTGCCCGCGGCCGGTCTGGCAGCTTTACCAATCCCGCAGGAGACCCAGCAATACATGACAGCCCTGGCCACAGAAAATTTCCGCGAACAGCTCCTCAGCCGCCGTTACGAAGCTAACGTCGCGCCGGTCAACGAACTGTGCGACGCACTGCAGGCCAACAAAGCTGGCACCACGGTCCCCTACGTCGATCCCGTCCACGACATCGATGAATGCCGGATCATCAGCCTGCACTCCAACATCGGGACCGCGGATCCGTCCGGTTTCATCACCCCCGGCGACGACGAAGCCGTCACCCGGATGCTGGGCCTGCAGTGGAAGCTGGGTCTCCGTCCCGAGTTCGTCATGCCGTGGAACGTCCACCCGTGGCACGTGCCCGGCGAGCCGAACGGCAAGTTCACCCCGGACCAGATCTCGGCCGGCCTCAAGCCCCTGCTGAAATTCCTCGCCCTGGTCCCGCGCGCCTCCGTGATCGTGGCGCACGGCACCGAGGCCAACCGGCTGGCCAACCTGCTGCTCAAGACCGAGGTGCCGATGATCTGGCGCCGTGGCCTGAAGACGTACAAGGTCCGCTCGCTCAGTGGTCGCGCGTTCGCCGGAACCCCCGCCCGCCAGGAACAGTACCTCGAGGAAATGCGCGTCGTCTACGCCGACGCGATGGCCCGCACCGGGCTGGCGAAGGCCAACTGATCCCACCCAGCACGCAACAACGACGGCGGGCGCCCACCGAAAGGTGAGCGC
>NZ_JBFRFD010000734.1:0-1260 GCF_052114645.1 Arthrobacter sp. 2YAF22_2 | reverse complement strand
ATGCGGCTGCCCGGCGGGCCTACCAGCGTGAGTGGCACCAGAAAGTTGTCGTTGCCAGCAGGAGCCAGCGCGCGGCCGAGCAGCTGCGCGACGGGCAGCCCGAAAGGGGAAAGGGGCACGGCAAGGGAAAGAGCCAGAGAAGGAGCAATGGAAAGGGCCACGGAACTGGATAGGCGAACGGCCGCGGCCGGGTAGATTGGGCCGTCTGGAGCGGGTTCGCGGGGAGAGCCCGGCGCCGGCCCGAAACGGCGCCCATCCGAAGGCCGGCCGGTGCCGAATGAAAAGGGGAGTCCCGGCCACCTGGCGCGGTCCTGGGAAGAATCCGGCCCGTTTCTTCGATTCGGGTCGTCCACTTCGTCAGTGCCGCCGGTTAGGCTGGGGCGTACCTGCTTTACAGCCAAAAATCGGCATGCATATGATCAGGTGGCTGGACCGTCCCTTGTTGCCGCCAACAGATAGGTAAGCCCGGAATGGCAGAGGCCATGATCGAGTTCCAGAGCGTCACCAAGCAGTACCAGGGCGGCCAGGCCGCCGTCGACGATCTGAGCATGTCCATCGACAAGGGCGCCATCACGGTGTTCGTCGGTCCGTCGGGCTGCGGCAAGACCACTTCCCTGCGGATGATCAACCGCATGGTTGAGCCGACGTCGGGCACCATCACCGTGGACGGTCAGGATGTCACCTCCGTGCCGGCAGCTCAGCTGCGCCGTTCCATGGGCTACGTCATGCAGTCCTCCGGGCTGATGCCCCACCGTTCCGTGCTGGACAACATCGCAACCGTCCCGCGGCTCAACGGCGTGTCCAGGGCGGCGTCGCGCAAGCGGGCGCAGGAGCTGCTCGACGTCGTCGGCCTCGCCTCCGGGCTCGGCCGGCGCTACCCTTCACAGCTTTCGGGCGGCCAGCAGCAGCGCGTGGGTGTGGCCCGGGCCTTGGCCGCGGATCCGCCCGTGCTGCTCATGGACGAGCCGTTCAGCGCGGTGGACCCCGTGGTGCGCGACGAACTGCAGAAGGAACTGCTCCGCCTGCAGCGCGACCTGGCCAAGACCATCGTCTTCGTTACCCACGACATCGACGAGGCGACAGTGCTGGGGGACAAGGTCGCCGTCTTCGCCAGCGGCGGGAAGCTGGCACAGTACGCTGCACCGGAAGAGATCCTGCGCGCCCCGGCCAGCGACTTTGTCGCGGCTTTCGTGGGCCGCGACCGCGGGTTCCGGCACCTGGCGTTCAGCCCGTCGGACGGTGTCACGATCCACCCGGTAG
>NZ_JBFRFD010000733.1:0-1273 GCF_052114645.1 Arthrobacter sp. 2YAF22_2 | reverse complement strand
GGTCAGGATAGTCCCCGAGGCCCGCCCGGATGCTCATCTCTGTGTCCGCGAGGACCTTCGCGGCCTCGGCAGGCCGGGCTAGGGCTTGGCCGACAAGAGCCAGCGAAGTACGCCAGTCCGTGGCCAAAGGTCCGTCTGGATACGCCACCACGGGAGCGATCTTGGACAATTCCTCGTATTCGCTGCGCGTCAGTTTGGAGTGGACTGCGAGGATCAGGTCAGGCCCCATGCCTGTCAGGTCGTCAACTGGAAGGCCCTTCGCCTCGTCCAGAAGCAAGGGCGATTCCAAGCCGAAGGGGCGGAAAGCAAGGTCGAACCAAGGTGTAGAACCGTTTGGCTGAGCCCCCGAAAGCGGCATGGCTGTAGGCGCCACTCCCAGGGCCACGCAGATGTCATTGCTCCCAAGGCCGAGCGTAGCGATCCGCCGGGGTTCCCTATTTATTACCGTCGTGCCGAAGGCGTGCTTGACGGTGACCGGATATGACTTCTTGTCAGCAGTCGTCGAAGGCGATGCTGACCCCGAGTTCACGAACTGGCATCCCGCCAGACCGAGCGGAAGTACAGCCAGCCCCGCCAGAAATTGCCGTCGCCCAGCCAGCCGTCCGCTGCCGTCTTCGGTTTCTGCCATTGCTACAATTTCCAATCTGGTTGATGCCAAGTCACGTTGACGCTGGGCCGTCAATCTTCACGATGACAGGAAGGCTCTGGTCACATCAGGCTGCGCGGACCCGGACCGTCCTATAGCTTACCCAGTCCGGCAGCAGCATCCCCAACCCGGCAGAGCGGAACGCGCCTAGTCGCATCCGGTGAACTTGAATAGCTTGGCCGCGCCGTGCCGGGAAAGCAGCGTTGCCACCCCGCTCGCTTCGAGATTGTCAAGACCCGGAGCGGGGTGGGAGCCACCGTTGATCTCCTGCCCGCCAAAATCCAATACGTAGCTGACATGCAACGTCCGTACAGCGGGGCATACCGTCGGATTCGTTCTGGCTTCCCGCAGACTGTCGAGCACAATTTTGTCATTCAGGGTGAAGGTGCTGCTCAGCACGTGCAGCTGGATCGTACGTCGGTCGGCGAGTGCGTAAGCCAGGGCGCTGCCGTTCCATGCATTGGACGCCACCACTGCGTCCTCGGGAACCAGCGATTGCATGTCCCGCAGCACAGCCATTTCGTCACGTGTGATGAGCTGGGAATCAGCTGTCAGCTGATAACTGCCGTGGGCCTTGTCCGCGGCATACTGAACGCTTCCCAGCTGCGTCAGTAAAACCAAGACCAC
>NZ_JBFRFD010000732.1:0-1284 GCF_052114645.1 Arthrobacter sp. 2YAF22_2 | reverse complement strand
TCCCGACGCTGACGGGGCCTGCCAGTGCGCCGCGGCCCACCTCGTCGATCCCGGCGAGCAGCCGGGCGCCGGAGCCGCGGAAGCGGCGCTCGTAGTCGAGGGTTGGAGCTTCGGACACTGCCGTTGTCCCTACTTTCCGGTCGCCGCCGGGACGCCGCGGAAGACGTCCGGGTAGTTGTCGAGGGCGCTGATGCGGTTCAGCGGCCAGGCGATCACTGCGGCTTTGCCTTCAATGTCGGCTTCGTCAATGAAGCCGCCGTTGGTTTCCATGTGGGCGCGGGAATCGGCGGAGTGGTTCCGGTTGTCTCCCATCACCCAGACCTTGCCGGCCGGCACGACGACGTCGAAGTCGCGCACCTGCGGCACCTCGGCGCTGTTGACGTACTTCTCGTCCAGCGGAGCCCCGTTGACGGTGAGCCTGCCGCTGCCGTCKCAGCAGACCACGTGGTCGCCGGGCAGGCCGATGACGCGCTTGACCAGGTGCTGTTCGGAGTTGTCCGGGAGCAGGCCCACAAACGTCAGTGCGTCCTGCACGCCGGAGAAGGCTCCGCCCGGTTTCTGCGCTGCAGGAGCCAGCCAGCCCTTGGTATCGCGGAACACGACGACGTCGCCGCGCTGCATGGCGATCGGCTCCGGCACCAGGAGGTTGACGAAGATTCGGTCGTTGACGTCCAGGGTGTTCATCATCGATTCGGACGGGATGTAGAACGCCCGGAACAGGAACGTCTTGATCAGGAAGGACAGCACGACGGCGATCACCACCACCGTGGCGACCTCTTTGAACCAGAGGAACACGGGGCTGCGGCCCTCACGAGCTTTCGCCCGGCGCGCACGTGCCGGGGCTGGCTGGTCGGCGTCGGGGGTGGGCGGAGAGGTCACCAGGGGCTCGTCGTGCCCTTGCGGATCAGGTGTCCGTGGTCCGGTCTCGGGCATCTACTGTCCGTTCTTGATTGTCGTGGCGGCTTCGTCGGGCCGCGCTATTGCTGCAAATCTATCAAGCGGCCAGATGATCTGTACCGGCCGGCCAATGATCCGGTCCAGCGGGACCATTCCGCCGCCCGGCGCCCCCAGCAGGCTGCGGGAGTCGGCCGACTTGGACCGGTGGTCCCCCATCAGCCAGAGCCGGCCGGCCGGGACAATCACACYGAATTTTAGCTGGCTTGGGGCATCGCCCGCATACAGATAGGGTTCCGCAACTTGCTGGCCGTTGACTGTGAGCCGGCCGTCGGCGTCGCAGCAGACCACGTGGTCGCCGGGCAGGCCGAGGACGCGCTTGACATAGGT
>NZ_JBFRFD010000731.1:0-1294 GCF_052114645.1 Arthrobacter sp. 2YAF22_2 | reverse complement strand
CGGACGCGAAAGCCGTGCCCGGGATCGCACCGGCGATCTCGATTGCATCGGCGAAGAAGTCCATGTCCCTGAGTACGGGCAGCAGGCCGGTGGAGAGCCCGTGTTGGGTCAGCCGGGCCAACTGCCGGGCCCCGGTCCTGTCCGTGGACATCGGAACGCCGCGGATGAGAGCTCCGCGGGGCCGGAGGAGGGCGATGGCCCAGAACCCGCCGTCGTCCGCCGGTCCCAGCCAGGCATCGTGTGCCGGCCGCTCGGCGGACCAATCACTAAGGAGTGCAGCAAGGTGAAGCGGGGATACCTGGGGCGTGTCCATGCCGAGTATCACTAACGGGTCTTCGGCGAAGTCGCAGATCTCGGCGAGCCGTTCGTCCAGCGTCCCCGCGCTTTGGCCGGTCACTGTGAACCCTTGTGCGTCGCGGTTTCGCGGCGTGCCGTCCATGACCAGGAGCCGGCGGCGGACAGGCAAACGCCGTACCGTATCCAGCGTTCGGGTCAGGCTCAGTTGAGCGAGGTCCGCGGCCTGCGCCGTGGTCAGCGGAGGGGAAAGGCGGGTTTTCACCCGCCCGGGCATGCATTGCTTGGCGATGACCGCCACCGTCAGGTCCATGGCGTGCCCCTAGTTCGAGTCCCGCAGCCGCAGCTCCGGACCGGGCAGGGGCGGCGCAGCTCCGGTCCGACGCTGTCCGGGCACGGCCGTGAGCTGGACGGCCATGTCGCGGACCGCCGTCAACGTTCCCTTGACCGTCCCGGTTATCTTGGACCGGCCGGTGCGCGGCGCGTAATCGACCGGGACCTGGATAACCCGCCAATGGCGCCGGCTGGCCTCCAGGAACATCTCCAGCGGATAGCCGCTGCGGCGGTCTTGGAGCCCCAGCGACAAGAGCTCGGTCCGTCGCCCTGCGCGCATCGGTCCAAGATCGGTGACGGCCTCACCTGTCAGCCTGCGCAGCAGCCACGCAAGTACGGCGTTGGCAATCCGGGCGTGGACCGGCCATGACCCGCGCCGCGGCCGGCGGTTGCCCAGCACCAGATCTGCGGCGCCGGCCATGACCGGAGCCAGAAGGGCGGGCAGACGTGCCGGATCCAGCGAACCGTCGCAATCGCAGAAGGCGACATAGTCAGCCGTCGCCGCGACAAGTCCGGCGTGGGCGGCGGCCCCGAAGCCGCGCATCTCCTCCCGGACCACGACGGCGCCCAGTTCCAGCGCCAGTTCCCCCGAACCGTCCGTTGAGCCGTTGTCCACCACGATCGCCCGGTAGCCGGGAGGCATCCGGGACATCACCCACGGCAACGC
>NZ_JBFRFD010000730.1:0-1306 GCF_052114645.1 Arthrobacter sp. 2YAF22_2 | reverse complement strand
GTATTCGACGGTGATCTTGCCGTCGTTGCGCAGCTTGGTGAGGGTCGGGTTGTACTGCGCTTCGAAGTTCTTGCACACGGGGCAGATGAAGTCGATGTAGAGAACCACCTTGACGGGCTTGCCCGCCTCAGCCTCGGCGCCGGGCGCGGTCACCGTTGTCGGCGGCGTGGCGGGCGGCGACGGCACATTTGCCGCGTTGACGTTGCCCGGGGCCGACTTGGCCACGTCGGTGTTGGCCAGCAGTACGACGCCGCCGTGGACGTTGCCGTTCGCCGGTGTCGGGCCGGAGTCGGCGATCGGGGCGTTCTTCTGGATGTTGGAGCTGACCACCAAGGCCACAATCGCGATGATGGCGATCACGGCGACAACAATGCCCCAGCCGATCAGCAGCTTGTTGCGCTTGTCCTTCTTAAGCTGCGTCTCGCGGATTTCACGGGCTTTCTCACGCGCCGCGGCAGTGCGCTCTGCCTTGGACTGTCGGGGTTCGTTTGCGGGGCTCATTGATTCCTCGTGTTGATCGGCCTGGGATGGTCCACTTGGTGGCAACTCCACCATTTTAGGGGAGAAACCCGTGAGCTTGCGTCTTCAAGTTTCTTCGGTATGCCCAACGGACGAATAGCACAGAAGATTCCGCCCGGCTAGGGTGGATGGGAGCCAACAGTGATCCCAGGGGGCACCAATGCAAGCAACCGAGCGGGCAGAGCAGCACGCCGAGCAGGACACCGCACAGCCAACCGAACGGGAGCAGGACACCGCACCCGCGGCGGAAGGGCACCCGAACTCGTCGGACTCGGCCGCGACCTTCGACTTCATGGTCGTGTCCAACCGCCTGCCGGTGGACCGCTGCTCCGCGGATGAGCCCGGCTGCGAGGACGGCTGGCGACGCTCCCCCGGCGGCCTGGTGACGGCGCTTGCCCCCATGATGACCAAGACCGACGGCGCCTGGGTGGGCTGGCACGGCGCCCCCGACGAACACCTCGAACCCTTCAGCCACGGCGGCATCGACCTCGTCCCGGTCCAGCTCAGCACGCGGGACATCGAGCTCTTCTATGAGGGATTCTCCAACGCCACCCTCTGGCCGCTGTACCACGACGTGATCGCGCCGCCGGAATTCCACCGTGCCTGGTGGGACACCTACCGGAAGGTCAACAAACGGTTCGCCGACGCCGTCGTCCGCCACGCCGCGGAGGGCGCCACCGTGTGGGTGCAGGATTACCAGCTCCAGCTCGTGCCCAAGATGCTCCGCGAGGCGCGCCCGGACCTCAAGATCGGCTTCTTCAACCACATTCCCTTCCCGCCGCCGGAG
>NZ_JBFRFD010000729.1:0-1308 GCF_052114645.1 Arthrobacter sp. 2YAF22_2 | reverse complement strand
CGGCGGCCCTCCCGTGGGAGGACCGCCGTCGGCCGTTAAGCCGGTGAGCCGGTGGGGATCAGTCGCCCAGGCGCAGGCCGGTCTTGGTGTCGAACAGGTGCACGTGGCCCGACTGCGGGCGGACCCAGATGGACTCACCCTTTATCGGGGGGCGGCGGCCGTCGACGCGGGCCACGATGTCGTGGCTCTTGCCGTCGAGCGTGGTGTGGCCGTAGACGTAGGCGTCGGCGCCGAGTTCCTCGACGACGTCGACCTCGACCTGGAGTCCCTCGCCCTGCGGCGCGGTCTCGAGGTCCTCGGGACGTGAGCCGACCGTGACGGTGGAGCCGGAGGCGTCCTCGAGGACGTCTCGCGGGACCGGGTAGACGGTGCCGCCGAACTGCACACCGCCGTCGACGACGGGAAGCTCGAGCAGGTTCATGGCCGGTGAGCCGATGAAGCCGGCGACGAAAACGTTTTTCGGCTTGTCGTAGAGGTTGCGCGGGGTGTCCACCTGCATCAGCAGGCCGTCCTTGAGGACGGCGACGCGGTCACCCATGGTCATGGCCTCGACCTGGTCGTGGGTGACGTAGACGGTGGTGACGCCGAGGCGGCGGGTCAGGGAAGCGATCTGCGTGCGCGTCTGGACGCGGAGCTTGGCGTCGAGGTTGGACAGCGGCTCATCCATGAGGAACACCTGCGGGTTACGCACGATTGCGCGGCCCATGGCAACGCGCTGGCGCTGGCCGCCGGAGAGGGCCTTCGGCTTCCGGTCCAGGTACGGCTCGAGGTCCAGCAGCTTGGCGGCTTCGCGGACTCGCTCGGCGCGCTCTTCCTTGCTGACGCCGGCGATCTTAAGCGCGAAGCCCATGTTGTCCGCGACCGTCATGTGCGGGTACAGGGCGTAGTTCTGGAAGACCATGGCGATGTCGCGGTCCTTCGGCGGAAGGTCGGTGACGTCGCGGTCGCCGATCAGGATCCGGCCGGAGTTCACATCCTCGAGGCCTGCCAGCATCCGCAGGGAGGTGGACTTTCCACAGCCGGAGGGTCCCACGAGGACCAGGAACTCGCCGTCGGCGATTTCAATGTTGAGCTTGTCAACAGCGGGCTTCTCGGTGCCCGGGTACAGACGCGTAGCGTTATCAAAAGTAACTGTAGCCACAGTTATCAATCCCTTCACCGGCAGGTACGTGCCGGACGATCCGTAGTGAATGGTTCTTTTTATTCAGTTGTGGGTGTTCCGTTTCAAAGGATGCGCATGCTCCCCGGCCGAAGCCGAGGAGCATCCATGACGCCGCACRGTAGTTGTGCGCCACATCACATACAGAG
>NZ_JBFRFD010000728.1:0-1311 GCF_052114645.1 Arthrobacter sp. 2YAF22_2 | reverse complement strand
ACCTGATGTGGGGCTCGGCCAACTTCACACGGACCGCCGGCGGCGGCCCGGTGCCTGGCCAGGGCCTCGCGGCTGTCGAGGGCAACGGCAGCGGGGCCGACCTGCCCCACGACGGTGACCGCGAGCCGAACGACGACGGCGGCCATGGTGCATCGGACGGCGACGACACCGATGACGAGCAGGAGTTCGACGAGGAGACCGGCGAGCTGAAGGAGGCCGCCGCCTGAGCCCGCGGACGGTGGCCCCGTGGCAGAATTGCCAGGTGATGCGGGCCTTCAGGAAGACTGAGCGATTGGCGCTGCTGCCCGTGTTCGGAGCAGTGGGCCTGCTACTGGCAGCGACCTCCGCCTGCTCGGCGACCATCGGCGGCGGCAGCATCGGCAGCAGCAGCATCGGCAGCAGCAGCGCGGGCGGCGCGTCCGCGGCCGCGTCAGCCCCGTCCGCCCCGGCGCCAGCGGTGGCCGCCCGACCCGAAACCCCCTCCGCGACGCCCGGTCCGGCCACTTCGGCGGCCCGGACCCGCATGGAGGCGGCTCTGGCAAGGATGGCGGCCCCGGGGTCCGCGCCCGGGACGGATCAAATCCGTGCGGCCATCGTCGACGCCGGCTTCCCGCCCGCTGCCATCGAAGTCACAGCCAGCCGAACGCCCACCGGTCTTGCGGCGGACGCGGTGGAGGCAGCGGTCCGGCAGGACCAGGACTGCATCGTTGCCCAGCTGCGGAAGGGCACCGTGGCCGTGACCGTTCTCCCCCTTCTTGCAGGCGGCCGTTGTCTCGTCGGTTCGCCGGCCTAGTCCGCAGCCACCGGAACGGCGCTCCGCGGACCCGTCGCCGGACTCCGGCGGCCGCCCTCCGGAATGTGAGTTATCCGCTCCGAGCCACTAGATTTGTAGGCATGGCGGAATTTATCTACACAATGACCAAGGCCCGCAAGGCCGTTGGCGAAAAACTTATCCTCGACGACGTGAGCATGTCCTTCTTCCCGGGGGCCAAGATTGGTGTTGTTGGCCCCAATGGTGCCGGTAAGTCCACCATTCTGAAGATCATGGCCGGCTTGGACACTCCGTCCAACGGTGAAGCACGGCTGAGTCCCGGGTACTCCGTCGGCATCCTTTTGCAGGAACCGCCGCTGAACGAGGACAAGACCGTTCTGGGCAACGTCCAGGAAGGCGTCGGCGAAATCTACGGCAAGATCCAGCGGTTCAATGAGATCTCCGAAGAAATGGCGAGCCCGGACGCGGACTACGACACGCTCCTCGAGGAAATGGGCCACCTGCAGGAAGCCATCGACGCTGCCGACGCGTGGGACCTC
>NZ_JBFRFD010000727.1:0-1315 GCF_052114645.1 Arthrobacter sp. 2YAF22_2 | reverse complement strand
GTGTTGCGGCCATATCGGGCTCCCTCCCGCCAGGCTCACCGCCCGGCGTGTCGAGCCAGATACACCGTTAATTCCACAGTCCCCCGGGGGCAGTCCCTTCCACCCCAGCGGGAGAGAAGAAACCTGAGGTTCGTGTGGTCACTTAGAACCATTTGTGAGGGTGTGGAGGACGTATTCGAGTTGTTCGGCGCTGAAGGTTCCCGGGTGACGGACGGCCAGGGTGCCGTCCGGGGCGATGATGGCGGTGAAGGGCAGGCCGGGGATCTGGTACGCCCCTGCCGTGGTGCCTTTGGTATCGGCCAGCAGTGGGTAGGTCGTGCCGTTCTTTGCGGCGAGGGCTGCCGCCGGGCCGGCGGGGTCGGCGACGTCGATTCCCAGGAAGGCTACGGAGGAGCCGAGGTCGGTGTGCGCTTTCTGGAGTTCGGGCATTTCGCCGGCGCATGCGCTGCAGGTGCTTGCCCAGAAGTTCACTACCGTGTATTTGCCCTTTGTCCCGTCGAGGGAGTGCTGAGTTCCGGGGTCGGCGAGCCCGGGCAGTGTGAGGGCCGGCGCCGGCTTGCCCAGTGCCGCCGGGCTGGCGGGGGTGTTACCTGCGGGCGCTGGGCCGCCGGCCGGAGCACCGGCGCGGCCGGGCAAAAGGTCCGCCGCAGTTTGCGCCATGGCCTGGGCGAACAGTGCCGTGTTCGCGGAACCGGTACCGAACTGCCCGATGGCCGCTTCCTTGCCGGCGGGGTCGATGAAGAACAGCTCTGATCCATGGACCACTTCGCCGGTCTTCGGGTCGACGCTGACAGGCACGTGATAGCTGGCCGCCACGTCGGCCAGCTGCGCGGGGGTCCCCGTGCTAAAGACCCAGTTGCGGGCGGAGGCGAGGCCGTGGCCGTCGGTCCAGGTCTTCACGTCCTGGACGGCGGTATGTAGGGGGTTGGCGTTTATGGAGAGGAAGACGACGTCGGCGGCCGTCGAACCCAAGTCGGTGTTGGCGGCGGCAACGTCCTGGGCCAGAAGCGTGCACAGGTCCTCACATTCGTCGTCGTTGAAGGACAACACGACAGACTTCCCCCGGTATTGGGACAGGCTGACGTTCTTACCGTTTTGGTCGGTGAGGGTGAAGTCCGGGGCGCTGTCCAGCGGGGCGGACAAGACGTCGAGCTGCACCAGTTGGGCCGCGGCCGAGCTCCTGTCCGGCTGGGCCGCGGCGGCATCCGCGGGTCCGGTCGGGGCGTCCGGCCGGAGGGCCGCCATGAAGATTCCGGCCAAGGCCACGGCGATGGCCAGCCCGGCGGCGGCCCAGGCCACAGCAAACCCCTTTCGG
>NZ_JBFRFD010000726.1:0-1315 GCF_052114645.1 Arthrobacter sp. 2YAF22_2 | reverse complement strand
AAAGGGAGCCGCGAATGAGGAACGATTCATAGCAATCTAACAATTTCGTACTACCTGCTGGTGCGGGCGCCTCGAGTTTCGTAGGCGGCCGCACCAGCTTTCGTTTAGCCGGCTTTGCAGCCGGCAGTGCACAGCGCCGGAGTTCAGCGCCAGGGGTTCCGACGCCGGTTGCGACGCCGGTTCCGACGCCGGTTCGCCCAAGCCGTTCCGCCAAATGCTGGACTTATTCGACGGCGGCACTTCAGACTGGCCTGACCACAGACCCGAAAGGTTTCCCATGCCGGACTTCTCAGCCTTCATACCGGTTCTCGTCATCCTCGCCGTGGCGCTCGTCGTCGTCGTCGTGATCTGGGTGGCAACGAAGCTGATGTGGAAGGTGGCTGAACCCAACGAGGCCCTCATCATCTCCGGGTTGACCCGGGGCACGCTGGACACCAGGGAGGGGATGGACTTCAAGATCGTCACCGGCAAGGGAGCCCTCGTGCTGCCCGGGCTGCAGACGGTCCGGCCCTTGTCGCTGACCCTGAACGAAACCGAACTCAAAGTTAACTGCGTGACGTCGCAGGGCATCCAGGTGATTGTCGAGGGCGTGGTCATCTACAAGATCGGCGACGCGCCGCCCTTCATCGCCAATGCCGCGCGCCGCTTCCTTGGCCAGCAGCCGAAAATGGAAAGCCAGGTCTACAACGTTTTTGAAGGACACCTGCGCTCCATCATCGGCAGCATGACCATGGAGGAAATCATCCGCGAGCGGGACAAGCTGGCGTCCCAGGTCCGCGGCGCCAGCGGCATTGAGATGGAAAAGTTGGGCCTGGTGGTGGATTCACTGCAAATCAAGGACCTACAGGATCCCACCGGCTACATCCAGAACATCGCCAAGCCGCACATTGCCCAGGTCAAGATGGAGGCCCGCATCGCCGAGGCCACCCGGAACCGGGAGGCTGCGGAGAAGGAAGCCGAGGCCGAAGCGCTGATTGCCGACGCCCAAAGCGTCTCGTCGATCCGGCAATCCATGGCGCTGGCCAATGCCGAGAAAGCCAAGGCAAATGCCGCGCAGGCCGGCCCGCTGGCCGACGCCACCGCCCGGCAACAGGTCGTCGTCCAGGAAACCGAGGTGGCCAAGCTCGAGGCGGACCGCGAGGAGCAGAAACTCCAGACCACCGTCCGCAAGCCCGCCGACGCGAAGGCCTATGCCAAGCGCACCGACGCCGAGGGCCAGAAATCCGCCGACATCAGCGCCGCGGAGGCACTGGCCCGGCGCACGGAACTCGAAGCCCAAGCCAACGCGCGCCGCACCGAGCTCACCGCCCAGGCC
>NZ_JBFRFD010000725.1:0-1317 GCF_052114645.1 Arthrobacter sp. 2YAF22_2 | reverse complement strand
ACCACCACCGCCACCGTGCTCGCCCAGGCCCTGGTCAAGGAAGGCCTGCGCAACGTTGCGGCCGGCGCGGCCCCGGGCCAGATCAAGCGCGGCATCGAGGTCTCGGTTGAGGCCATCGCCGCCCGCCTGCTCGAAAATGCCCGCCCGGTCGAAGGCGACCAGGTCGCCAACGTGGCCGCTATCTCGGCGCAGAGCGACGAGATCGGCGAGCTCCTGGCCGAGGCATTCGGCAAGGTCGGCAAGGATGGTGTGATCACCATCGAGGAATCCTCCACCACGCAGACCGAACTGGTCCTCACCGAGGGCATGCAGTTCGACAAGGGYTACCTGTCCCCGTACTTCGTCACCGACGCGGAACGCCAGGAGGCAGTCCTCGAGGACGCCTTGATCCTGATCAACCAGGGCAAGATCTCCTCGGTCCAGGAATTCCTGCCGCTGCTGGAGAAGGCGCTGCAGAGCTCCAAACCGCTCTTCATCATCGCCGAAGACGTCGACGGCGAGGCTCTCTCCACGCTGATCGTCAACCGCATCCGCGGCACCCTGAACGTCGTCGCCGTCAAGGCCCCGGGCTTCGGTGACCGTCGCAAGGCCATGCTCCAGGACATCGCGACCCTCACAGGCGCGCAGGTTGTCTCAGCGGAACTGGGCCTCAGCCTGGACACCGTGGGCCTGGAGGTCCTCGGCACCGCCCGCCGGATCACCGTGACGAAGGACAACACCACCATTGTCGACGGCGCCGGTTCGGCCGAGGACGTCGCGGCCCGGGTTGCCCAGCTGCGCGCGGAGCTGACCCGCACCGACTCCGACTGGGACAAGGAAAAGCTGCAGGAACGCCTGGCCAAGCTGGCCGGCGGCATCGGCGTAATCAAGGTCGGCGCCGCCACCGAGGTCGAGCTGAAGGAAAAGAAGCACCGCATCGAGGACGCAGTGTCCTCCACCCGCGCCGCCCTCGAAGAGGGCATCGTGGCCGGCGGCGGCTCCGCCCTCATCCACGCCCTCAAGGCTCTCGATGAGGATCCCGCGGTTGAGGCGCTCGACGGCGACGCGGCAGCTGCCGTGGGCATCGTCCGCCGGGCATTGACCCAGCCGCTGCGCTGGATCGCCCAGAACGCGGGCTTCGACGGCTACGTCGTCGTTGCCAAGGTGGCCGAATCGGCCAACAACCAAGGCTTCAACGCCAAGACCGGCGAGTACGAAGACCTCATCGCTGCCGGGGTCATTGACCCCGTCAAGGTGACGCGTGCGGCCCTCCGCAACGCGGCCTCCATCGCCGCGCTGGTTCTCACCACCGAGACCCTCGTAGTGGAGAAGCCGGCC
>NZ_JBFRFD010000724.1:0-1322 GCF_052114645.1 Arthrobacter sp. 2YAF22_2 | reverse complement strand
AACCCTTACCAAGTGGGCATTTTTAAGCGTTTTTCAACTCTGAATCATACACTTCCAACTCCACCTTCAAATGCGTATCAACCTCGTATTCAAATGTTTCATTCGGTATGTATGTAAAGGTCGTGCCTTTCGAATAACGCCCTTTTTGAGTCTCATATTCTATAATACCTTCTTCTTTTAAAGCTTGAATTGTGCGTATAAACGTCATTCTCGAAACGCCTAATTCTTCAATTAAATCATTTTGTTGAATTTGTGTACCTGTATTCTCTCGAACCCATGCTATTATTTTCTCTCTTACAACTTGTCCACGCTGATATTTACGGTCTTCATCATCCTTTTTGAGATAAGAAGAACGCCATAAATTAAAAGGAAATTCAAAGCCTGATAAGTAGTAAATCCACTCTTTTGAGGGACCGCTATACTTTCCAGAAAAGGCACTTTTAACTGTCTTAACAATCTCTTTCCTTTTGAATTTACCATTCTTAGAAGAGATACGTCCATCATTGACTTTTACAAACCATTCCCCTCCGAGAAAATCAATAGCCTCTTTATCGCTTTTTCCCAAGGCATAATACAGTAGAGCAATAGTAAAGGCAGCATTATTACGATACGACGTAAATTCAGCTTCCAGAAGGGTTTTAATGCTCTCATGATTCATAATTTGTTTCTCTGAAAACGAAACAATATTACCCTTGTATTCTCTTCTCTTTTGCTCCAACATTTCATTAATACGTTCATCTTCTAATACATGAGCAAGTTCATCAATATCGTATATATCATCGGTATATTGATAGATTTTTCGTCTTGGAATACGGAATAAATGCACCGCATCAGTAGAAGCAAAATCAGCACCCGTAAGAATCGCCATACGCTTCACAACAGACTCGTAATAGTAGATTGATTGTGCCGTTCCCGACATAGGCTTCAAGAGAATACAGACTGCATAATGTCCCTTGGTTTTTGTAGCCCATATAAAATTCACTTGAATTTCTAACTCATTTAATATCATCACAGCCAACTGATCGGCAGTAAAATTTCGTTCCGTTCCGTCACGTGTTAAATCAAATTCTAAGATAATTGCCGGAAGCCATATTACTTCTTCCTTTGTTCGGCTCTTATGATGCCAGTAAATCGCCGGTGTGAAGTAAGCAAAGTTTTTCTTCTTTTGAATTACTTTTTCAAGATCATCACACTTGAATTGTTTATCTAATGTTCTATTCACTAGAAATGTACGGCGTTTCTCAGCCTCTAGTAAGTTACGATAAATCATTTCAAACATAACGTCCGAGTCTACTTTACTATGAACCAAGTAAGGTTGAAAC
>NZ_JBFRFD010000723.1:0-1324 GCF_052114645.1 Arthrobacter sp. 2YAF22_2 | reverse complement strand
GATCCTGAGCCGTGAGCCGGTCGCCAAGGATGCCCCCGTCRCGGCGGGGAACTACACCCTGACCATGACTTGCGACGGCGGCGGCAAGGAATTCTTCGAAGTCTCGCTCGACGGCAAACGCCTGACAGAGGCGGGGGCCGCATGTAACGGTAGCCGGGAAACCGCCCGGATCACGCTGCCCGCCGCCGGCAGGCTGACGATCAGCGCCTCCAGCGTGGACGCCCCGCTCATTTTTGCCTATCAGCTGGTGCCCGCGGCCTGACTTGCGCCGGCCTCCGGCCGCAGTAGGCTCAGGGCATGATTGCTGCCGGGGGAAGGCATGGCGGGGGACGGCATGGGCGCCGGACTGCGGCGCCGCTGATCGTGCTGGCGCTGGCGGCTGCTGCACTGGCCGGCTGCGAGGTTGCGGACGACGTCGGGCTCCCCGCCTCCGACTCCAGCCCATCGGCCCGGCCGTCCGCGGCCCGTCTGCCGCTGCCGGCCGAAGACCCGCAACTGGCAGCCCGGCAAGCCCGGAACCAGGCCGAGGTTGCACGGATCCTGGGGGACCCGCCAGGGCCGGTGCCGATGGGCGGGGCCGGCGGAATCGGCCGGAGCGGTTTCCGCGCTTCGCTCACGGCCCCGGGGAAGGGCTCCTATGCGGTGACCGCCGCCCTGCGCCGGAACGCCGAGCGCCCTTCTGGCCATTTCGCAGAACGGCGGTCGAAACGGGGGCCATCTGGAGCTCAGCGTCGAGTGCGGGCGTCTCGTCGAGGGGACGGTGGACCTGGAATCGGGGTCGGTCACAGTCCAAATCTTCAGTAATACAACGGATCCGGGCCTGGGCGCCGCGGCAGGTTTCCGGATCGAGAGCCGTCCGCCGTCGTAGGGCCGGTCAGTGCGGGGTGGCCGGTCCAGCCGGCTCTGGCCCGCCGCCGCGGGCGGGCCTAAAGTCGGAATATGCTCCCTGTGCTGGCTCCCCGGCCGCAGCGGCAGCGCGGCGGTGACCTTGTCGCCGTCGCCCTAACTGCCGCCGCGATCGCCGCCGGCCTGTCCTGCGGACTGACCGCCTGCGAGTACCAGTACGACGACGGACTTTCCGCCCGGGATTCGCCTTCCCAGACTTTTGCCGACGCCGCGCTTCCCCGGGACCCGGCCCTGAACCGGCCGGTGAGCGGCGCGGAGCTTAGTCGCTGGGTTGCCGAGGCGCTGCCGGCGACCCAGGGCCGGATCTTCCACACCGGCTCGGGGCTGCYGGACGCCGGGGCGACGCGGAACGAAACCACCACGCAATTGCCGAGCGGCACGTACGCCCTCACCTTGGCATGCCGGAGTACCCGGCGGG
>NZ_JBFRFD010000722.1:0-1325 GCF_052114645.1 Arthrobacter sp. 2YAF22_2 | reverse complement strand
GCGAGGCCCGAAACGTGCCAGGACTCGCCCCAGACGCGGGCTGTCCGCTGGACCCGCGCGGTGCGGGCGGCGCGGATGTTGTTGAATTCCTTGATCGCTCCGTCCCACGCGTCCGGGTTGACGCCGTCCGCGGTGAAGACGGTACCGCTGCTGGCGTCCTGCAGCACGGCGGCGTCCTCGAGCGCCTGGCAGGCGCCCTGGGCCAGGTACTGGAGCATCGGATGCGCCGCGTCGCCCATCAGGACCATCCGGCCGGCGACCCAGTTCTCGATCGGGTCGCGGTCGTACATCGGCCAACGGATGCCGGTGGCAAGGTTCTTGAGCGCCTCTTGCACGGCCGGGACACAGTCCTTGTAGGCTGCCTCGAGCTCGTCCACGCCGCCGTACTGCTCCTCGCCACGTTCGAAGGACGGCGACTTGAACACGGCCACAGTGTTCAGCAGTTCGCCCTTCCGCAGCGGGTACTGGACCAGGTGGCAGTTCGGGCCGAGGTAGACGATGACGTCCTCCAGGTCGGCCTTGGGGGTGTTCTCGGTGATCGGCACCGTGCCGCGGTAGGCGACATACGCCGACGGGACCGGCTCATCACTGGCCACGAGCGGACGCAGCGTGGACTTGAGCCCGTCGGCGCCGATCACGACGTCGGCCTCGTAGTCGACGCCGGCGGCGGTGTGGGCCACGCCGCGGCCGTTGACGGTCTCAACGCTCTCGACCATGACGTCGTTCACCAGTTTGACGCCGGCCGCCTCGCAGCCCTCGAGCAGGACCCGGTGCAGGTCGCTGCGGTGGATCACGACGTAGGGTGCGCCGTAGCGTGCGGCGAACTCGCCGCCGAGGGTCTGGCGGGTCAGTTCCTCGCCGGTGACGGCGTCGCGGAAGACCAGGTGCTTGGGCTGGACGCCGATTTCGAGGGCCTTTTCCAGCAGGCCCCAGCGCTGCAGGACGCGGGAGGCGTTTGGTGCCATCTGCAGGCCCGCGCCGACTTCGCCGAATTCGGGGGCGCGCTCCACCAGGGTGACGTTGGCGCCGTTTTCACGCAGCGCGAGGGCCCCGGCCAGTCCGGCCATTCCCCCTCCGATGACCAGGACATCGGTGGACGTGGCGTGCTCAGACATTGCTTGCTCCTTGAGAAATTGAGAGGTTGGATTTGAGCTTGAGGCTCACCGCGACCAGCAGGACCGCCGCGATGGCGGCCGCGCCGGCAAAGGCGAAGAAATTGGAGTTGACGCCCAGCCCCGCGGCGAGCAGGAGGCCACCGATCTGCGGCGCGGCGACGGCGCCGATCCGGCCCGTCCCCAGCGCCCAGCCCAGCGCGGTCCCGCGCA
>NZ_JBFRFD010000721.1:0-1344 GCF_052114645.1 Arthrobacter sp. 2YAF22_2 | reverse complement strand
GAGTAGGTGGTGATGCCGGCGCACAGCAGGGGTGCGGCGACGTCGAGCTCAATGCCGTCGGGAATGCTCACCACGAACTCCTCGGTCACGACGACGCGGGTGGAGTAGCCGCCCTGGGTGATGGTGCCGTCGCGGTCAACGGCGCCGTAGGTGCCGGTGTTGCCCTTGAGGCAGTACTGCTCCTCGCCGGCCTGGCAGTTGGCGCACTCACCGCAGGAGTTAACCATGCAGCCGACGCCGACMCGGTCACCGACGGCGTGCTTGGTCACGGCCGWGCCSACCTCGGTGACGATGCCGGCGATYTCRTGGCCGGGAGCSAGCGGGTAGGACTGCGGRCCCCAGTCGCCGCGGACGGTGTGGATGTCCGAGTGACAGATKCCGGCGAACTTAATGTCGATGAGGACGTCATACGGCCCGACATCGCGGCGTTGGATGGTGGTGGGGACGAGGTCCTCGGTGGCAGACGGGGCAGCGTAAGCGTTTACGGTAAGCAATTCTTCTCCAGTATGAGTCGTCGGTCTAGCAGCGGTCGTGGGGGAGAGGGGAGTCGGGGTGAAGCGCGGACAGGCATCTTCAGCGCCTTCCGGTCCACCCGGAGTCCGTGGCCGGCAGACAGGTCGCCCTGGGCCACAGTAGGGGCAAACACACGGCCGGCCCGCTTTGTTCCGGGCAGACCTAATTCCTGCCGGATCGTGCGGAAGTGCGGGCGGGTGGATGCCGTTGGTCCCATCAGACCATCCGGTGCCGCGGAGAAGGGAGTGCCTGCTGATCCGGGTACCGGCAGGGACTCCCTCACCGGTCCACATCCCCGGTGGGCTCCGGATGCTGCCGTCAGCCGGCCAGACCCGGATGGACGCGAACGAACTCGACCTTGGTGCCGGCGTCGGTCCTCTTCCTGGGGGCCCGGGAAAAGCCCTTCGCATCCAGGTGGTTGAGTGCGCGGTACTCGGCGACGGCCGCGTCGTAGGCCTCGTTCAGTTGCCGGCCGGTGCATTCCTCAGTGGATCCGTCGGCGAAGCTGATGGTGATCGGAGCGCTGGCCGGGAAGTGCCGGGTCATGCGGATGAAGCCGTCGGCGTCCTGCTGGAGCTTAATCAATGGGGTTGCACCTTCTTCGTCGGGAAGCTCCCAGTCTTCCGTAAATTCGGTCCAACCACGACCGCGGACGCACCGCGTGGTGGGAAGGCGGGAGCGCCGGCAAGAGCCCGCGGTTTTGCCGGACACGCCGCTCCGCGGGGGACAATGGAGGGGTGACCTCAACGCCCGCCGCCCCGGACCCAGCGCACCGGCCGTTCAACCTCGACGCCATCGGTGCCGGCCTGGTGTTCGCCGGTGCACTGGGAC
>NZ_JBFRFD010000720.1:0-1344 GCF_052114645.1 Arthrobacter sp. 2YAF22_2 | reverse complement strand
ATGTAACCAATAGTCCAGGGGCCGAGCCCTTTGCCCCATTGACAGGCTTCCATGAGTACCCAGCTATACTCGACGCTTGACTCCAGCCTTCAAATGTGGGCTGGATTCCTAAGACATAGAGGTATAGGGCCGACGTACTCCCTTCCAAGCTGAGAAGAGGCAGTATTTCTCTCAGCTCGGTCACCGAACGTACCGCGACGACATATTCGTCATACCACGGCCCGGGCTCCAAGTCTGGCCACCTAGGTGTCGCTGGATCCTGTACTTCCCGCCGAATCCAATCCGAGGCAGTGAAAGCCAGTCCAAGAGTCCGAAGAACTTCCGGCATTTCCATCTCGCCCATCCCAACGAAAGCCTTCATCAAAGGGCCACTTCCGGTCTTGCGAATGATGGTCACTTTGTACGGCCCCGGGTGAAGCACTTGACGCTGGCAATCATTCTCCGTCTTAGAGTCTGAAACAGCCGCAAGATACGCTCGGTCTCGCTTGGGTCTCCTTTACCGGCGGCCAATTTAATTTGTGATTTGAGGCTGCGGATCTCGCGTTCCAGGGCCTGAATCCTGCTGCGCTGAGACTCCTTGAATACCTCGGTCTTGGCATCATAAACGACAAATTCCAGTATGTGCCGATCAGCAGGCCCCTTACGAAAGAATACCTTTGGGGCGTCCAGCCCGTGAGCGTAGAGACCGAGAGATGCGCCGTCAATCCATCGTTCGCGGCCATTGATGCGCGCTACCTTTGTGGCATTTTGCTGACCGTTAAGTACTAAATAGTCTCGATCCCAAATCTCAACGGGGCGGCTATGTCCCTCAACGAGTGCCCGTACTACCGAGACGAACGGAAGCTGAACGACAGAAAGTAGCGCCTCCAACGAGTACCTCGTCAGGCGCCAGCCGGCCGGTAGAACAACGACGAACCGAGCCGCGGGAACCTCCTGTAGATCCCTAGTCGCCACGGCGAACCGCTTGTCTTCCCGAAGCCAATCGCTAAGAGGCTCAACGGCTTCAGCGGGGGCACCCGAAATCGACACTGCGTAGTTCTGAAAGGTAGACCCGAGGACATCCCCAGCAGTCGCGAATATCTCTGTCACCGGCCGATCGCCGCACGGTATGAGTATGGCCAGCCGGGGATCCGACTGCCATGGGCCAAAGTCAGGATGGATATCTTTGAGCCTATGAATGTTCACGCCAAAACCCCCGCGTGTCCACTAGGTGCTTTGACTCGAGCCTTTCGCGCGGGATTTCTCTGAACAGATCATGATCGACGAGCAGCGCCACGACAGCCGACTGATTAATCGCGTCGTCTGTTTCCACAAGAGACACATTCCGCAACGAGGACAATTCAT
>NZ_JBFRFD010000719.1:0-1348 GCF_052114645.1 Arthrobacter sp. 2YAF22_2 | reverse complement strand
GTCCCTGCAAGCGGCCAGCGGGGCCCGCCGCACCGTCGTCGTCGGTCCCGATCCCGGCCTTCGCGGCAGCCCAGCACGTCCGGCGGAAGGCCGCCGGGATCGGGACCGACGACGACGGTGCGGCGGGCCCCGCTGGCCGCTTGCAGGGACCGCTCAAGCAACGTGGCGCCGTCGACCCTCAACTGGGCCTTGGGCACACCACCAAGCCGGGAGGACCTGCCCCCGGCGAGGATGACGGCGTCGTATTCCACCCGCCCAGCCTAGCTGTACCAGCCCGGGAGCCGCACCGGCTGTCCGGTCGGCGCGCTGCGCTCAGTGCGCCGATTCGGGGAGAAGGAACGGATCCCAGGCCGGGGTGGGCTTCTCCAGTTCCTTGATCTGCCAGATGGTGCCCTTCGGCGGAGCCGGAACGAAGCCGAGTTTCCAGCCCATTTCGGCGGGCGTGTGGTCCCCCTTGGCGTTGTTGCAGCGCAGGCACGCTGCCACGAGGTTCTCCCAGGAATCCGCGCCGCCCCGGGATTTGGGCTGCACATGGTCGATCGTGTGGGCGGCCTTGCCGCAGTACGCGCAGCGGTGGTTGTCCCGGCGCAGCACTCCCCTGCGGCTGACCGCCGTCAGGGCGTTGTACCGGGGCCTGATGTACCGGTTAAGTAGGATCACCGTCGGGCGGCCGAGGATGTCCTGCGGACCCACCACGGGGTCCTCCCCTTCGGCCACCACGCTGGCCTTTCCGGTCAGCACAAGCACCAGCGCCCGGCGGAAGGTGACTACCGCCAGCGGCTCATATCCAGCATTCAGAACGAGAGTGCGCATCCGCATACCTCTTCACGGCCGCACCCGCCAGGGGCACGAGGGCCGGCTGCCCTCTGCATGGTCGGGCTATGGATCGACACCACAAGAGTAAACACCGAAGGCCCGGATTACCGAATTTTTCCCTGTGAGAGTTCCGTGCCGGGAGTTTGCGCCGCCACCGAACGGCTGCGCTCACAAAGCAAAAGGACCCCTGCCGGGGCAGGGGTCCTTCGGAGTGCTTCCGGCTGGTGCCGGGGCTGGGTCTTAGCCGCCGACGCGGATGAAGACCGGGCCGGAGCCGACGTTGACGCTGTACAGCGCGGTGGTGCCGCCGTTCCAGCCGCCGTGGACCGCCATGCCGTTACCGACGTAGACCGCGATGTGGGCCTCGCCCATGCCGCCGTTCTGGTAGTAGGCGAGGTCGCCCGGCTGTGCTTCGGCGGCGCTCACCGTACGGCCGAGGGACAGGTAGCCGGCCGGCCAGCCGTGGTAATGGATCCCGACGGCAGCCAGGGCGTTGGTGACCAGCATGGTGCAGTCCTGGGAAACGCCCATC
>NZ_JBFRFD010000718.1:0-1350 GCF_052114645.1 Arthrobacter sp. 2YAF22_2 | reverse complement strand
CTCGTATTCTGGTGCAACAGCGTTGCGTTCGATGCAACTCCAAATTTTCATTGGTGGACATATGAGTAACGAACCAAATCAAGCGGCGACCATGCCGGGCCCCTCGCAGCAGGCTCCGGGGCCCGCCGGCGGGCCCGGGCACACAGTCAGCAAGGAGACCAGGCGCCGGGTGATCGCCGCGAGTTTCATCGGCAACTTCGTCGAGTGGTTTGACTACGCCGTCTACGGCTACCTGGCAGTGACTATCGCCGCGGTCTTTTTCCCGGAATCGAATCCCCAAACAGGGCTCCTGCTGACCTTCGCCCTGTTTGCCATCTCGTTCCTGGTGCGGCCCCTGGGCGGCTTTGTTTGGGGACACATCGGCGACCGGGTTGGCCGCCGGACGGCACTGTCCCTCTCCATCCTTATCATGTCCGGAGCGACGTTCTGCATCGCGCTGATACCGGGCTACGACACGATCGGCATTTGGGCCCCCATCCTGCTGCTGATCATCCGCGTTGCCCAGGGATTCTCCGCCTCCGGCGAGTACGCCGGCGCCTCCGCGTTCCTGGTGGAGTACGCCCCGGCCAACAAGCGTGGTCTCTATGCCGCGGTAGTGCCGGCAAGTACGGCTGCGGGTCTGCTGCTAGGTTCACTCCTCGCGGGACTGCTAACCACTCTTCTCAGCGCCGACGCCATGCAGGGCTGGGGGTGGCGCCTGCCGTTCCTACTCGCGGCTCCCATGGGTCTGATCGGACGCTATATCCGCACCAAGTTGGAAGACACCCCGGTGTTCCGCGAACTCGCTGCAGAGGACGAGACCATCAAGGCGCCCGTCTTTGGTCTCTTCCGCAACCACTGGCGGCTGCTGCTGAGGGCTGTGGGAGCCGTGTTGCTCAATGCCGTTGGCTTCTACGTGATTCTCAGCTATATGCCCACGTACCTATCCTCAGAACTTGGCCTCGGCAAAACAGAATCGTTCCTAGCCACCACCATCGCGCTGGTGACTTACATCGGGTTCATCTTCCTGACAGGCATGCTCTCGGACCGCTACGGCCGCAAGAAGGTGCTCATCGCCGCATCTCTGAGCTTCATTGTGCTGACAGTTCCGGCCTTTGCCCTGCTAGGGACGGGAAACTTTCTGGTGATCGTCCTTATTCAAGTCCTGCTYGGTGCCATGCTCACCCTCAATGACGGCACGCTGCCGAGTTTCCTGGCGGAAATGTTCCCCACCCGGGTCCGCTACAGCGGGTTCGCCGTCAGCTTCAACCTCTCCAACGCCCTCTTCGGCGGCACCGCCCCCTTTATGGCAACGCTCCTGATCGCTGCCACGAAAAATGAGCTGGCTCCGGCCTGGTATCTCRTTGCCGC
>NZ_JBFRFD010000717.1:0-1354 GCF_052114645.1 Arthrobacter sp. 2YAF22_2 | reverse complement strand
GGACTACGTGGCCCAGTGCGGCACTGCCGTGCATGCCGCTGCCAGCGGCACCGTAACCTTCTCCGGCTGGCACCCCTACGGGGGCGGCAACCGCATCGTGATCGACCACGGCAACGGCCTGGAGACCACGTACAACCATTTGTCCTCCTCGAGCGTCCGCGTGGGCCAGCAAGTCTCCCGCGGCGACGTGGTGGCGATGAGCGGGACCACCGGCGCTTCCACTGGCTGCCACCTCCACTTCGAGGTGATGGTCAATGGGGATGTCGTTGACCCGCTCGGCTGGCTCTAAGCCAAGCCGAGGGACGACTCGCGTTTCTGTGACACGCCGTGATCTGAATGTGACATTGAGTCCCGACTGCTGTACTGTTTGAAGCACGCCAACTTCTCCGAAGTTGGCGCTCTTGAGTGGATTGCCTAACTCTGCCACCGCTCAAGGTCCGTTCGCATGACATCGTCTGGCAGGGGCGGGGGAACCAATTTTGGTCTTCGCAAGAAGACCTTGGGGTTAAGTCGCAAAGCTTCCCAGGAAGCAGCGCGGCCGGGTGACTCCCATCCGAATCCGACAGCTMACCTCGTAGGCATTGGGAGAGGCTACTTTCGTGTCTTCACGCCACAATGCTGCGCGTCCTCGCGCTGGCGCGGCTCAGTTGAGCCCGCTGCACACCATGCTCCGTTCTGCCCTTGCCGGCGCCCGGACAGGTTCGCATAACGCAGTTCCCGCTTTTGGCGCGTCTTCGCAGTACACCCTTCGCTAAAGAAACCCGTTTCGGGGCGATCCGGCGTACCCCCAAGATGCCGGAGCGTCCTCAGTCCCGCCTGCAATGAGCGCGGACACAGGATCACGAAAGAGAGAACTGAATGACTACTCGTGCAACTGCACGCCACCGCGCGGAGGTCACCAAGACCAACTCGCTGGCTGTTATTGCCAAGGCCGTCGGCGACAACGCCGGTGGCATGGGTCGCCAGGCCGCGGTTATCGCTGCAGCCTCCGGCCTGGTACTGACCAGCGGTATCGCAGCCAACGCTGCCGAGACCAACGTTCAGCGCGAATCGACTTCGGCTTCCGCCCTTGAAGTACAGTCGACCGCACCGGCCACGATCTCTGCGGCCTCCAGCATCGCGATCTCCTACGACAAGACGTCCGTCACCACGGCGCCGGCCCCGGTTGTCGAGGCTCCCAAGCCTGTCGTCAAGGTCCAGGAAGCTGTCGCTTCCACGGACACCGCTGCCTCCACGGGCACCGCGACCACCGCCTCGCTGACCACTAAGGCTCCGGTTGCCGTCAGCGGCATGGGCGCATCGATCGCCRCTGCTGCCTACGCGCAGATGGGCGTTTCCCAGGACTGCACCATGC
>NZ_JBFRFD010000716.1:0-1372 GCF_052114645.1 Arthrobacter sp. 2YAF22_2 | reverse complement strand
GGCTGTAGTGGTTGTACGGGGTGGTGGACCAGGTGCCGCCCTTGGTGAACGGCGAGAGAACCAGCGCGCCGACCCGGCCGCCGCCCAACCCGGTAATGCCCGGCAGCGGCGAATTCGGCCCGGGACCCTCACCGCAGCACGCGCTGGCATCGGACTGCGGGCCGTCCGATTCGTCGAAGGTGATGACCAGGACGCCGTCCTGTTTGAACGCGGGGGAGGACGTGATCACCGGGACCCACTGTTTGAGCCAATCGTCGGCGCTCTTCAGTCCGCCGGGCTGCCCGTCGACGCAGGGGGAATCGTGACCGTCGTGGCAGAGATTGGGCGTGATCATGGACAGGTTCGGCGTGGTAGCGGCGGAGGCGAGGTCCGTCTTTAGGGCGGACAGGTCGACGTCGTTCTTCGCGCAATCAGGCGAGCCGGTGATCCCGGCGAAGTAGACGAACGGGTTGTGCCGGGCCGCATACTGGTCCCCGACTTTGGCCTTCTGAGTGTCATCCACGGCGCCCAGCGCAGGGTGCCGGCATGGCGTTCCCATGTCCTCCATGTACCCCTTCCAGCTCTTGCCGGCGTCCGTGAGCTGCCCGGCGACGGTGGGGACGCTGGCCGGGAAGACGCACCCGTCCCCGACGGCCTGGCCCGGGCTGGCGGTTCCGCTGCCCGCGAACGGGGTATAGCTTTGGCAGTCGGCCTGCATTTGCGGGTTCGGCCCCTGCCCGGAAATCTGCGCCACGTAGTTGGGCTGCGAGTTGTGCGCGGTTCCGAAGTACTGGTTCAGCAGTACTCCTTGGCTCCTGAGAGTCTGGGAAAGGTACGGTGCGGCCGATGCCGGGCCCCACGTTTCGTCGTAGCCCTTGTTTTCGAGGTTGATGACGAAGACGTGGTGGGCGCCGGGCAGGTAGCCCTGGCCTGCGACGGCGGCCGGCGCGGCGCCGGGAACGGCGGCCCGGGCCGCGTTGGCCGGCGTTCCCATCGTGGCGGTCACCGGACCGAAGCTCAGCACAGCGGCGGCCAGCACGGGCAACGCGATGACGGCGAGCCGCTTCAAAGTGCGGCGGTTGCCGCGCCTTTGATGGGCGCCGGCGGTTGCGGGATCCATTGGGGCGGTGGGGCTCACGGGAGTTTCCATCCGTCGGCGAGTGCTTTCTCTTTCAGTCCGGACCATTCCTCGGCCGGCGGCGGGCCTACCGGGGTACAGGCTGGGCCGGCCACGAAGGGCGGGACAAGGTACTTAGGTGCGGCCAGGTTGGCCGGTGTGCCGAAGTCCAGGACTTCGGCGATGTTGCGGGTGGCGTCATCGGACAGCGCTGGGCGGGCGCATTCGGCAACGGCGGGCAACGCCTCTTTGTGTTTCCGGACCTGGATTTCGTGC
>NZ_JBFRFD010000715.1:0-1392 GCF_052114645.1 Arthrobacter sp. 2YAF22_2 | reverse complement strand
GTCATCGCAGTCATCGCTGGCCACCACTTATGCGTTGCTCGGGCTTGCCGCCGCGGTGTTGGGCGGAACCAGCCTGGCCGGCGGACGCGGCGGACTGCTCGGCG
Source organism: Arthrobacter sp. 2YAF22_2 (assembly GCF_052114645.1). NCBI lineage: Bacteria > Bacillati > Actinomycetota > Actinomycetes > Micrococcales > Micrococcaceae > Arthrobacter > Arthrobacter sp. 2YAF22_2. The sequence goes on along the minus strand of NZ_JBFRFD010000715.1, from coordinate 1,288 downwards.
CGCTCTTCGGCGCGCTTTCCATCTACCTGCTGCAGCAATTGCTGACGGCGTCAGGCGTGGCACCGAGCCTCATCCAATTCGCCTACGGCTCCGTACTTGTCATTGGCGTCGTACTGGGCGCGACGCTGCTGGCTCCCCGTCTGAAAAGGAACGCATCATGAGTAGTGACACCCTTTCCCCGGCACCGGCACCGGCACCGGCAGGCCAGCTCGCCCGGCCCTTCACCAGGTTCAAAGCCTGGGTCTTCGAAGTGCCCGCCCTGCAGGTCCTGGTCGTCCTGGCGCTGGCGACTTGGCTGGTTATTACCATCCCTGCCATCGCAAACCCCAGGTCCGTCACCTCGATCCTGGTCATCACCTCCCTGCTGGCCTTGGCTGCCATGGGCCAGACGCTCGTGGTGATCCTGGGCGGACTGGACCTTGCGGCACCTGGCTACATCCTCTTTGGTGCCTTCATGGCGGCCAACGTCGCGGGTAAGCTTGCGGTCCCGCCGGTGGTGGCAGTGCTGATCGCGGTTCTGGTCTGCGGGGGCATCGGTGCCCTGATCGGCTGGATCTGCCACCGTTTCGCCGTCCAGCCACTGGTGGTCACGTTGGGCACCGGTGCGGCGCTGACCGGAGCGACGCTGTTCCTCGCCGACGGGGACTATTCCTCCGCTCCGCCGACAGCGCTGCGTTCTTTGGCGAGCCTGCGGGGAACCACCTTCGGCATGCCGTTCCCGCCGATCATCCTGATCGTGCTGCTTTGCGGTGTGGGCATGTGGATCTTCCTCAATCGCACCGCCGCAGGGCGCCGATTCCACGCCACGGGAGTCAATTTCCGGGCCGCACGGCTGACCAGGATTCGCACCTCCGTTGTGTGGACCCTGGTCTTTGCCGCCTCCGGCGCTTTGGCCGGAATCGCCGGCATCTTCATTGCCTCCTACGGCTCAGGCTGGTCGCAGACCATCGGGGAACCGTACCTGTTTTCGGGCCTGGCGGCCGTCCTGGTTGGAGGCACCATCTTTGGCTCGATCCGCGGCAGCTACACCCGGACGCTGCTCGGCGCCCTCACCCTCACCCTTTTGTCCACGATCATTGTGAGCAACGGACTCTCCGAGGCGCAGAGCCGGATCATCTTCGGGATCATCATCCTGGCCGTGGTCTCGCTCTACGGGCGCGAACGCCACGTCCGCGACAGGTTCTGACCTATGGTTCCTGATTGCAGACAAGAGTCGTGGGGGCGGGCATCCCGCCCCCACGGATCGAACCGCAGCGTATTGCCGCTCGCGAAATCCGCATCGTCGCTG
>NZ_JBFRFD010000714.1:0-1393 GCF_052114645.1 Arthrobacter sp. 2YAF22_2 | reverse complement strand
CCACAGGATGGCGATAGTGCTGATGTCATAGACCGTGCCGAAGCCGGTGCCGAGATACTCGTGGGCGAGGAACGCCAGAGCCCGGCCATTGGCCTGGCCGCCCGGCTGAAATTCCTGCTCCGGTATCAGGATCACCGTGGTGAAACTGGTGGTGATGAGGAAGGCGCTCATGATAACGGCGGCGGTTGTTAGGAGTCGGCGGGCGCCGTCGATCCGGCCCGCAGGGTGCTCTTCAGTGTCACCAGGGCGGCCCTTGATCTGCGGCATCACGGCCACACCGGTTTCGAATCCGGAGAGGCCAAGGGCGAGCTTGGGGAACACCAGCAAGGCGATGCCTACGACCATCAGCGGGTTGCCGTGGGAGGTGGACAGGGCCTGCCACCAGTCCCCGACGGCGACCGGGCGGCCCATGACCTCGAGGATTGTGGTCACGACCACGATGACGTTCAGTCCAAGGTAGAGCCCCACCAGGACGACGGCGACGCCGATTGCCTCCTTAAATCCGCGCAGGAACACCGCGGCCAGCATCGCGAGCAGGAAGAGCGTGACCGGGATGTTCTGGCCCTGCAACCAGCCCGGGGTGAACGGGTTCTGGAGCGCGTGGGCGGTGGCATCGGCTGCCGATAGCGTCATGGTGATCATGAAGTCCGTCGCGGCGAAGCCCAGCAGGACCAGGACGAAGAGTTTTCCGCCCCATCGCGGCATCAGGCGTTCCAGCATGGCGATGGACCCTTCGCCGCGGTGGCTTTCGCCGGCCACGCGGCGGTAGACCGGGAGTGCGCCCAGCAGGGTGACAGCCACTAGGACCATGGTCGCCAGCGGGGAGATCACGCCTGCGGCCAGGGCGGCGATGGCCGGCTGGTACCCGAGGGTGGAGAAGTAGTCGACGCCGGTCAGGCACATCACCTGCCACCACTGATGCTTCTTCAGGTGCGAGTCGCCCACCGCTCCGGGCCCCTGATGGGAGCCCTTGGCATCCTGAAGTCCGAACAGCAGCCAGCTCTTGAAGTTGTCACCGGCGCCCGGGCGTGCGGCCGAAGGATCCGCCGGCGGCCTGCTCATCGTGGTCATTCGTGCCTCTCCACACGATGCCAGCCATCGCGTCCACTGCGACACTAACAGCGGCTTCTCGCGTTGATCGCAGTCCTGCGCCGATCTTGATGGATCCTTAACGCCTGATCGATGCAGGGGCCGGGCCGCAGCTCCGAGTTGGCGTTTTCGTCAGGTAGACACGGCCGTGGCCGGGATTTCCATGTAGAGGTTGGATCCCGCGGATTCGGGCAGGTACCAGTGCCTGCGGTGCCGCACCGGCCGGTAGGTGTGTCCGAAGGGGTCCTTCACGCGGACATGCTTCGTAAGGTCCTGGTGTGCGAGCATCCGCTCGATGTCATCC
>NZ_JBFRFD010000713.1:0-1397 GCF_052114645.1 Arthrobacter sp. 2YAF22_2 | reverse complement strand
GCCCAGTGGTTGTTCTGGCAGAAGAACACCACCGGCGCCTGGAAGCTTGCCGCGAAGACCATGGCCTCGTTGACGTCGCCTTCGCTGGTGGCCCCGTCGCCGAAGTAGGCCACGGCGACCGAATCGGCGCCGTCGTTCTGGATCCCCATGGCGTAACCGGTGGCGTGCAGGCTCTGGGCACCGATGATGATTTGCTGCGTGGCCACGTTGACGGTGTAGGGATCCCAGCCGGCCAGGGCGTTGCCGCGCCACGCCTTGACGATGTCTGCCGGCTGCACGCCGCGGCAGTAGGCCACACCGTTGTCGCGGTAGCTGGGGAAGACGAAGTCGTCCTCGCGCAGCGCCCGGGCCGAACCGATCTGGGACGCCTCCTGGCCCAGCAGCGGGGGCCACAGGGCGAGCTCGCCCTGGCGCTGCAGGGCGGTGGCCTCGGCGTCGATCCGGCGGATCGCCGCCATGTCCTCGTAGAGCGCGGCGAGCTGCTCATCGCCGACATCTTGGACCCAGGAGTCAAACTCCGGATGGCTTACGCGTTCACCCCCCGGGGTGATCAGCTGGACGAGGTCTCCGCCCGTGCGCCTGTTTGATTCTGCACTGTTCCCGGGGTTGTCGGCGGTCATGCCGCCCTTCCCCGCGTCGTCGGTAAACACAGCTTGTCCGCAACCTTCTGACGTCGTCTGACCCTGGCCCGCGGGACTTGTGATCCCTACGCGCGACGGCCGCCCGGGCGCCGTTGCCCCGGATAATTGTGACCCTACTCACAACTGCCAGAGGGTACAACCACCTTCGGAAATATTGAGCATTTTGCCCTATCTGGGTCCGCTGGACCGTGCTAACCTTGCGCATTATGCAAGCTTTGGATGGCACCGACACCCGCCTGCTTTCGGCGATGGCCCGGGATCCCCGCCGCACCGTGGTGGCCCTGGCGCAGAAGCTGGGGCTGTCGAGAAATACGGTGCAGGCCCGGATGGCCCAGCTGGAGAAGAAGCACGTGTTCCTCTCCTTCGAGCGGCGGATCAACCCGGCCGCCCTGGGCTATCCCCTGATGGCGTTCATTTCCGTTCATGTCCAGCAACAAAAGCTGGGCAAACTGGCGGTGGAGCTTGCCGGGGTCCCGGAAATCCTGGAGGGTTACGGCCTTACGGGGTCCGCCGATCTGCTGCTCCGCGTGGTGGCGCTCGACGCCGAGGACCTGTTCCGGATCAACGGCAAGATCCTGTCCTGCGACGGCGTAGACCGCACCGACACCGCCCTGGCCATGAGTGAGATGATCCCGTTCCGGGTCCAGCCGCTGCTGGAACGCGGCTCCGCCGAGGCCTAACCGGCAGCCCCCTCCCCCGCCCCGGTCCCCCAGCACGGCCCCAAGGCAAAGAGGAGCCCCCGTGCAGTTGATGCAC
>NZ_JBFRFD010000712.1:0-1403 GCF_052114645.1 Arthrobacter sp. 2YAF22_2 | reverse complement strand
CGCGCCGGCATCCCCTGGTTCATCCCGCCACCCCACCTGGACCCCCGCCAACAACCCAAACGAAACCACTACTTCCGATCATGATGTGCGCCAGGTCCAGTGACGAACGACTGGGAACGCGCGTCACGCGCCGAGCTCGAGGACTCCGTCCGGGCCATTAGCCTGTCTCACACCTCAAGAATGGCGGCGACCACTGCGGCCTTATGCGCCGTGTAGGCACCCCAGTCGGAGGTGGAGGCCGCTGCTTCCCGCTTGACCCCCAGGTATCGTTCCCGTGCTCCCGCGTCCTGACGCAAAATGTCGCGGAAGGCGATGCGTCTGTTCCAGTGACGCCCGTGGATCTGAACCAGGTGGACCACCGTCGTCCGCCGGTTCCTGTTCGGCAGGCTCAACCACGCGTGCCCGTCCCGTTTGCCCTCACAGTCGAAGCCTTCGGAGATGAGCCGGTCGAGCACGGCCGACCAGTCACTCAAATCCCCACCAATTAAGACGTCGATCACATCCTTGGCGGGAAGGTCGGGGACGGACGTCGACCCGATGTGTTCCACGGCCGCGCCCGGCAGCATCAAGGTCAGCCTCTGCTTGACGGCGGCAAATCGGGCAGCCCAGCCCTGCGGATCAGGGGGCACCAATTCAATAGTTGGATCCATTGCATAGTCCCTCCAGGTCACAGCCCGAATATGCCTGCGCACGCCGCGCCAACTCCCGCGGCCGGTCTGCCACGGGCCACGTTTTAGCGGGCGCCGTTTCCCGCAGCCACCTGTAGAATGAAGCATTCGAAGCCGGCGTGCAAACCCCGGCATAGCGGCCCGGAGGGCATGATGAACGAGAAACTGCACCTCACCCCGGAGGACGCCTTCCCGGAGGACCTGGCCGACGTCGCAGACCAGCAACTTCAGGTCCTTGATAGCCAGATCCAGCGCCAACTCGATTACGAGGTCGTAGCGGAGGGCGAGCCGAACCCGGAGACGGAATTCCGGCACTACGAGCTCGACGAGGAATTTCAAACCCGCGACGATCGCTAGCGCCGCCAGCGGTACGGCGTCGTCGTCGACACCCGGGTGAGGCCATAGCGTTCAAGAATTGGTCGCGAATACTCGGTGGAGTCGCTGTGGATGAGTTTCTTTCCCAGTGCAACCGCTGCCCGCGCCCGCGCTGCTGTGACAGCGCGGTAGATCCCCCGGCCGCGCCATTCTACGCGGGTGGCCCCGCCCCAGATTCCCGCGAAGTCAGTGTTCGGAACCGGCTCCAGGCGCCCGGCGCTAATGATCAAGGCGTCGTGCTCGGCCACCCATAGCTGCATCCCGTCGTCGAGTGCCAGCCGGCGCAGGATTCCGTCCGCGTTGCCGTCGGCGGCAGGGCTGCCGAAGACTTCGTCCTGCATGGCGCTCATGGCGCGGATG
>NZ_JBFRFD010000711.1:0-1404 GCF_052114645.1 Arthrobacter sp. 2YAF22_2 | reverse complement strand
AACAGGTACTCCAGCCCCCACACGCCGGTCGCGCTTTCCTGCCACAAAGGGTCGCCCTCGAAATCGAAGAAAATATCGCCCGCGCTGGGCGGCGGCAGCTCCGCCAGCGTGTTCTGCGGCACGACGGCGTAGCGCAGGGTGTGCTCTTCGCCGTCCTTGAAGTACCGGACTTCTCCGTCCGCGGGGCCGACGCCGCTTTGCATCCGGGCCTGTTCCTGCAGCCGCAGCAACGTGGGAGTGGGCCGGGCCAGCGTCGCCTGGGCCAAGGCCTTGACCGTGTAAATGCCGAGCTCGTGAAGGTTCTTGCGCTGCACGGAGTTCATCCGGGCCACCAGGAGAAGGTCGTCGGTGGTTTGGACCTGTTCCTGGCAATAGTCGCAGCGGCCGCAKGCGGTGATGCCCTCCGCGCCCCTGCGGACGGTGCCGGGCTGGGCGATGTGGGCGGCCGTCAGCGCCAGGAATCGCTCGCGCCGTTCCCGGAACACCGGCAGGATCTCGGCGAGCTGGTGGTGGCTCCGGACGTAGTCGAATCCGCCGGTGGCCAGTTGCACCGTGGCCCCGAGGACCAGCGTGACCGCAGGATCAACCCGGATGCCGGCCTTCAACAGCTGGTCACCGTACGCGGCGAGTTGCAGCAGTGCGGTCACCTTGGCGTGCCGGGCGAGTTTGGTGTCGAACACCGCGTAGCTGCCGTCGGGCTGTCGCACCAGGAAGTCGGAACGGCCGTGGAACTGACCGTCAAAGAAGGCAGCTTGGAAGACGACGTCGGCCCCGGCACGCAGCGCCTCGATGGATTCGCGGTGCTTGGCCAGCAGCGCGGGCCGGTCCATGGCAGCGGCGGGAACGACGTCGTACACACCACGGCCGCTGGCCGGATCCCAGGACCCGAACTCGGCGACAAACCCGTCCAGGACCTTGCGCTCGTGGACGTCGCCCAGCACGGCCGCGTGCTGGAGCATCTCATCCGTGCCGAAGTCCGCCTTGGCAGCGCGCCCCAGCCTCTCGTCGAGTTTTCGGAGCAACTGATACTCGCAGTCCGCGGCCACCACCAGGTCGCTGGCTGAGAAGACCAGGTCCGGTACCGCCTCCGGCACCTCCGATTCAAGAAAAAACATTGCGCCCCCGCTGCTTGGTTGATCCCGCCGACTGGTCCCGCTGGTATCTCTCCTGCCAAGCTATCAAAGCCCTCGGACAGCGAACGCCGCACACCGGGTCTGGCCGCCGTCGCGGGACCGGCGTAGGGTCGACAAGACCATGACCGAACAGCAACCCTATGAGCTGGTCAAGCGCTACCCGCACTTCGAGTTGCGCCGCTATCCCGCGCACGTTGTGGCCGAAATTCACGTCAACGCGACCTTTGACCGGGCCGGGAACGCGGCCTTCCGGCACCTGTTCAACTACATC
>NZ_JBFRFD010000710.1:0-1405 GCF_052114645.1 Arthrobacter sp. 2YAF22_2 | reverse complement strand
CCCCGGCAAGACCTGAGGGAGCGTCAACCCCAGCACGGCAAGACCTGAGGGAGCGTCAACCCCAGCACGGCAGGAGCTGAGGGAGCGTCAGGAGGCGGGTTCCTCGTACTTGGGGAATACCGGGGCCGGGGCCGGCAGCGCGGTCCCGGCCTCGATCGGCGTGCCCAGGGCGGCGAAATCGCGGGCTTCACCTTCAGGCTGGCCCAGGCTGTCCAAGATGGCTCCTGCCGCCGTCGGCATGACCGGCTGCGCCAGGATCGCGACGTTGCGGAGCACTTCAAGGGTCACGTACAGGACCGTGTTCATCCGTTCGACGTCGGTCTTCCGCAGCACCCACGGCGCCTGCGCGGCGAAGTAGGCGTTGGTGTCACCCAGCACGTTCCAGATGGCTTCCAGCGCGCGGCTGAACTCCTGCTTTTCAAACGCTACGCGGGCGGTCTCCAGCAGTCCTTTGGCCTGCCCCAGCAGCGCGGTATCCTCGGCGCTGAAACCGGCCGGGACGGGGACCTTGCCCTCACAGTTCTTGGCCACCATGGACAGGGAACGCTGCGCGAGGTTGCCGAAGTTGTTCGCCAGGTCCGCGTTCATGCGGCCGACAATCGCGTCGTGGCTGTAGCTGCCGTCGGCGCCGAACGGCACCTCGCGCAGCAGGAAGAAGCGGACCTGGTCGAGCCCGTACTGCGCCACGAAGTCCGCCGGGGCCACCACGTTGCCCAGCGACTTGGACATCTTGACGCCGTTGTTCTGCAGGAAGCCGTGGATCATGACGCGCTTCGGCAGTTCCAGCCCGGCGCTCATCAGGAAAGCCGGCCAGTAGATGGCATGGAACCGCGAAATGTCCTTGCCGATCACATGGACGTCCGCGGGCCAGAACTTCTTGAAGGACGCGGACTCCACGTCCGGGTAGCCGACGCCGGTGAGGTAGTTGGTCAGCGCATCGACCCAGACGTACATCACGTGCTGGTCGTTGCCGGGAACCGGGACGCCCCAGTCGAAACTGGTCCGGCTGATGGACAGGTCCTCCAGGCCACCGCGGACGAAGCTGATGACCTCGTTGAAGCGGTACTGCGGGGCGCCGAACTCGGGGTGGTCCTCGTACATGGCCAGCAGTTTGTCCTGGTAGGCGGAGAGCTTGAAGAAGTAGCTCTCCTCCGCCGTCCAGCTCACCTCGGTGTCCGTTTCGCGCGAGTAGCGGACGCCGTCGTCCTTCACCACTGTCTCGTCCTCGACGTAATACGCCTCGTCCCGGACCGAATACCAGCCTTCGTACTTGGACAGGTAGATGTCGCCGTTGGCTTCCATCTTCTGCCAGATGGCCTGCGAAGCSGCGTAGTGGTCCGCATCCGTGGTCCGGATGAACCGGTCATAGGAGATCCCCAGCGCCGCGTGGGTCGCCTTGTAGATT
>NZ_JBFRFD010000709.1:0-1405 GCF_052114645.1 Arthrobacter sp. 2YAF22_2 | reverse complement strand
AGGTGACCCGCCGCCGTCGTGCTTCAAAGACTAGCCAGAGGCGCGAGTTACCAGCCGCGCTCGGCGAGGCGGTGCGGCTGCGGGATCTCGTCGACGTTGATGCCGACCATGGCTTCCCCCAGGCCGCGGGAGGCCTTGGCGATCTCGTCCGGGTCATCGAAGAAGGTGGTGGCCTTCACGACGGCGGCCGCGCGCTGGGCCGGGTTGCCGGACTTGAAGATACCGGAGCCGACGAAGACACCGTCGGCGCCGAGCTGCATCATCATGGCGGCGTCGGCCGGGGTGGCGATGCCGCCGGCGGTGAAGAGCACCACCGGGAGCTTGCCGGTGGCAGCGACTTCCTTGACCAGTTCGTACGGGGCCTGGAGTTCCTTGGCGGCAACGTACAGCTCGTCCTCGGCCATGCCGGCGAGCTTCTTGATCTCGGCGCGGATCTGGCGCATGTGGGTGGTGGCGTTGGAGACGTCCCCGGTGCCGGCCTCGCCCTTGGAACGGATCATGGCCGCGCCCTCGTTGATGCGGCGGAGGGCTTCGCCGAGGTTCGTGGCGCCGCAAACGAAGGGAACGGTGAAGTTCCACTTGTCGATGTGGTTGGCGTAGTCCGCCGGGGTGAGGACCTCGGACTCGTCGATGTAGTCGACGCCGAGGGACTGCAGGATCTGGGCCTCGACGAAGTGGCCGATCCGGGCCTTGGCCATGACCGGCACGGAGACGGCGTCGATGATCTTGTCGATCATGTCCGGGTCGGACATGCGGGACACGCCGCCCTGGGCGCGGATGTCGGYGGGAACGCGTTCCAGCGCCATCACGGCCACGGCACCGGCGTCTTCGGCGATGCGGGCCTGCTCGACGTTGACGACGTCCATGATGACGCCGCCCTTGAGCATCTCCGCCATGCCGCGCTTGACGCGGCTGCTGCCCGTAACGTTCTTGGCGGACGCGCCGGCCTCGCTGCTTACATCAGGTGTAGACACAAAAACCCCTATGGGTAGATAGATGACCTCGCCGGGGCGCGGACGGCACGGAGATAAGAATCTCGCACACACCGGCTCGCACGCACCGGATTACCGGGAACCATTGGCCGGTATGGCTAATACTAGTCCCCCTCCGGGGCCGGGTTGAATCCGGTTACGGCCTTCGGCCCCGCCGGGCGGACTGGACGGACACCCCGCCCGGGGCGCCCGCTGAGGCGGGCTCAGGCGGCTTGTTCGGTGGCCGTGCCCTTGCTCTCTTCGACGGACTGGCGGTGCACGGCGGCGATCCGCTGCACGACCGTCACGAAGCTGGCCAGGCCGAGCAGGCACAGGGTGCCGAACAGGATTACTGTCGGCAGCCCGAGGCCGGTGAAGCCGGTGACCACCAGGACCGACACCAGCCGTTCGGCCCGCTCCGCCACGCCGACGTT
>NZ_JBFRFD010000708.1:0-1410 GCF_052114645.1 Arthrobacter sp. 2YAF22_2 | reverse complement strand
GAGCCGGTCAGCAGGATCGGACGGCGCCCCACCCGGTCCACGAGCGCGATGGCCACGAGGGTCACCAAGATGTTGGTGATCGCGGTGGCCACCGAGATCGTGAGCGAGTCCTTCTCCTGGAAGCCCACCGCTTTCCAAAGTGTCGTGGAGTAGTAGAAGATCACGTTTATGCCGACGAACTGCTGCAGCACGGACAGGATGATGCCGATCCACACGACCGGCTGCAGGCCCAGCGCTTTGCCGCGCAGGGAGCCCTTCTTGCCGGCGGCCGAGTCTTCCTCGATGGCGGTCTTGATATCGCGCAGGCTGCGGTCGGTGTCCTCATCCGGTGCGATGGACTCGAACACCTCGCGGGCCTCGTCTTCCTTGCCCTTGAACACCAGGAACCGCGGCGATTCGGGGAGCGTAAAAGCGACCCAGCCGTAAACGATGGCAGGGACGGCCCCGGCGACGAACATCCAGCGCCAGGCCTCCACACCGAAATAAAGGGGATGCCCGGCGCCGCCGGCAGAGTTGGCGAACACGGCGTCGGAGAGGAGCGCAGCAAAAATGCCGGTGGTGATGGCGAGCTGCTGCAAAGACGCCAGACGGCCGCGCACCCGGCGCGGCGAGATCTCGGAGATGTAAGCCGGAGCAATCACCGAGGCCAGGCCGATGCCCAGACCGCCGACGAGGCGCCAGAACACCAGGTCCCACACGCCAAAAGCGAACCCCGCGCCGAAGGCGCTGACCAGGAACAACAAGGCACCGATCTTCATCGCCGGGATACGGCCGTAACGGTCCGCGATCCGTCCCGCCAGGTAGGCACCGACCGCGCAGCCCAGCAGGGCCACCGCGACCGCGAAGCCGGTCACGGCCTCGCTCAGTCCGAATTGCCCCTTGATGGCGTCGACCGCGCCATTGACGACGGACGAGTCGAAGCCGAAGAGGAAGCCGCCGACGGCGCCCGCCACCGCCAACCAAATGACCCGTCCGGGGATCTTGGCGGCAGGCTGGTCATTCTTGGTCATGGAAGCTCCTCGGCAGATCGTGGTCCTCGGCTCACGCCGAATCTCCAGTCTTGCACCGGCGCCACCGGGATGCACGTCACACGAGTGCCGACGTGGGGTGGACCGTGACGTGCCAGCCTAGTGGGCCGGTACCGCCTCCTTGGCGGCAGCCTTCGGATCCGTGAGCTTCTTATTCGGCAGCGCGAAGGTGATCAGGAACGCGATACCGGTCAGCACGGCCGCCGTCAGCATGACCGCGTCGATGGACTGGGCGAATCCTTCGGTGATCGGCCGGGTCAGCGCTGAATTGGCTGTGTGCAGCCAGCTCGTATCGTTCAGCGAGTCGTTGCTGGCGCCGTTCTTGAAGAACGCGTAGAGCTTGGCGTTGGCGGGGTCGGCCGCCACGGCAGGATCCTTAAGC
>NZ_JBFRFD010000707.1:0-1410 GCF_052114645.1 Arthrobacter sp. 2YAF22_2 | reverse complement strand
GTGGAAATCCACCGGTTCTCGCAATAGCGGGCCGCGAGGTTGCCGATAGCCGTGGCCGCCTCGCGCTGGCCGTCCACGCTGATGTTCAGGTGCGTCAGCGGGTCCAGGCGGTGCGAGTCGCAGCCGTGCTGGCTGACAATGACTTCCGGCTCGAACGCGCCGATGAGTTGGGGCACGACGGCGTGGAAGGCGCGCAGCCAGCCCGCGTCCCCGGTCCCGGCCGGCAGTGCCACGTTGACAGCGCTGCCAAGGGCGTTCGGGCCGCCGATTTCGTTGGCGAAGCCCGTCCCCGGGAACAGGGTCAGCCCGGTCTCGTGGAGCGAAATCGTCAGGACCCGCGGGTCGTCCCAGAAGATGCTCTGCGTCCCGTCCCCGTGGTGCGCGTCGACGTCGACATACGCCACCCGCTGCACCCCGCCGTCGAGCAGGCGCTGGATCGCCAGGGCGGCGTCGTTGTAGATGCAGAAGCCGCTGGCCCGTTCGCGGGAGGCGTGGTGCATGCCGCCGCCGAAATTCACGGCCCGGACCGCGCTGCCGTCCAGGACCGCGGCGGCCGCGAGCAGCGACCCGCCGGCCAGCCGTGCGCTGGCCTCGTGCATGCCGGCGAAAGCCGGGTCATCCTCGGTGCCGAGGCCGCGTTCCAGCTCGGGGGTGTCCGGGTCCGCACTGACACGGCGGACAGCGGCGACATATTCCGGGCTGTGCACGGCGGCCAGTTCTTCGTCGCTGGCAACCCGGGGCGCCGCCACCGTGATGTGGTCCAGGTCCAGCAACCCCAGGCTGCGGGCCAGCCGGGCGGTGAGTTCCATCCGCTCCGGCGCCATCGGATGGTTGTGGCCGAAGTTGTATGCCGTCATGGCCGAGTCCCACACCACCGTCGTCGGCAATGCGGTCTGGGCGAGTCCGGGCAGCAGGGTCATCAATCACAGGCTACCCGAGCGCACCGTCCGGTCCCCCGTCCCTGCGCGGAATATAGTGGTTTACTACTGAGGGACGCCGTTTCAACCAAGGACACTCCACCCATGACGCAAAGCCAGTCGAGGTCAGCGAACCCGGCCAGCTGGCACCCCGGCCAGCCGGAGCGCGAGGGCCTGTGGATCTTCACCCGGTTGCGCGACTTCGTCGACAACATCGCGAACACCTCCCCGGCCCGGCTGGCGGTGACGGTGTTCGTCGTCGTTATCCTGGTCTTCACTGCCCTGCTCACGCTGCCCGTATCCTCGGCCGCCGGGCAGGCGACACCGCTGCACCAGGCCCTTTTCACCGCCGTGTCCGCCGTGTGTGTGACCGGGCTTACCGTGGTGTCGACCGCCATTCACTGGTCCTTCTTCGGCCAGCTGGTCATCCTGATCGGCATCTTCGTCGGCGGCCTCGGCACCCTGACCCTGGCATCGCTGCTGGCCCTGATGG
>NZ_JBFRFD010000706.1:0-1421 GCF_052114645.1 Arthrobacter sp. 2YAF22_2 | reverse complement strand
GCCCGGGGTGGCGCCGTGCAGTTGGCGGGCGGCTTCGAGCTCGTTGCCGACGGCGGCCCAGGACTCCGGCTCCCAGCCGAGCTTCACAAACGCGAACGCGAAGGCCTGCTGCATCTCATCGGCCCGGGTATAGCGGGCGGCCCCGGCCGGTTCCAAGTTCACCTCGCCCACCAGCAGGCGGTGCGGCTGGTACTGCTCGGCCAGGGTGCGCCAGCGGCGGTAGACCTCGTGGACTTCCTCCTGGTCCGAGACCTGCGGGTTGGACCGCAGCCCGTCCACCACACCGCCCTCCGACGGCGAATCGGGAAGCCCCTCGGCCTTGAACAGGGCATGGGCGACGTCTATCCGCAGCCCGTCCACGCCCTTGTCGAACCAAAAGCGCAGCACGCCGTCGAAGCAGTCGCCGACGGCGGGGTTCCGCCAGTTCCAGTCCGGCTGCCCGGCGGAGAACAGGTGCCGGTACCAGTAGCGCCCCAAAAATTTGTCCGCCGCTAGCCCGCCACCGCCGCCTTTGCCTCCTGCTTGGCCGCCATCCACTCGCTCAGCCACGGGGCCCGGACGCTCGACGTGATCCGGCAGTCGGCCACGAAGGTTCCCTTGGCGCCGGCGTCGATCCAGTCCTGGAGCGCGGAAAGGTCCGCCAGGGAGCGGATGATCGCGGATTCGGCACCGAGCGCGCGGGCGATGCCGCTGAAGTCCACTTCGGGGATCAGCATGGGCTTTTCGGTCAGGCCTTGGGAGCCGTACTGGTGGATTTCGGCTCCGTAGGCGGCATCGTTGTAGATCACCACGACGGCGCTGCTGGCCGCACCGATCAGCGATTCGAGGTCAGACAATCCCATCAGGAGACCGCCGTCGCCGGAGGCCAGCACCACGGTGCGGCCGTCCTCCACCGCACGGGCTGCCCCGACGGCGCTGGCCAGTCCCAGCCCGATGGCCTGGAACGCGGTCCCCACCATGACCAGGTCCTGGGGCCTCGGGATGCGCCAGTACATGGGCGCCCAGCCGACGAAGTGCCCGCCGTCCTGGACCACCGTGCGGCGCTCCGGCAGTACCGTATCAAGTGCCCTGGCAAGGGAGCGCGGATCCAGCCGACCGTCCGGCGTCTCCGCTGAGCCGGGATGGTGGGCCGGTCCCTCCGACAGGCGTTTACGGGCTTCCGCGCGCCACGCTTCCGAGCGCGTGTCCGCCGGAATGCCGCCTTCGAGCATCCCCAAGATCCGTCCCGCAGCAGACTTCACGTCCGCGCTGACGAACGTGTCCACCCGGGGGTGCGTCGGCTGCAGGGCGGTGTCGATCTGGATGACCGTGCTGTCCGGGCCGAGAAGGTGCCCGAACCGCATGGTGAAGGGGCTCAGGCTTGCCCCGGCCACGAGGACCACATCGGCCTCACCCATGAGCCCGGCCGCGGTGTCCGTACC
>NZ_JBFRFD010000705.1:0-1427 GCF_052114645.1 Arthrobacter sp. 2YAF22_2 | reverse complement strand
CGTCCGGAAACACCCTGCTGGCGGACCTCATGCCCGAACGACGACGGGCGGCGTTGCTCGCTACGGCCTACGCCGGAGTGGGGCTGGGGACAACGGTTGGGGCAGCACTCGCGGGCACCTTGCTCCCGACGTCGGGGTGGCGCGTGCTCCTCGTGGTGGGCGGCCTGATCCCGTTGGCGGTGATCGCCGCGCTGGCCGTCGTCGTGCCCGAATCTCCCGCATTCCTCTCGGCCAGGCGGCAGGCGACCAGCGCCGTGTCCTCCGGCGGCAGGGGAGCGGAATTGTCCGGCCCGGTGTCCAAGGCGTCCTTTGGAACCATCCTGTCACGGCCGCTGGCCCCCACGACGGTCCTCCTGTGGCTATTCGGCTTCTTCTCCTTGGGCACCCAATTGCTGATCGCCCAGTACCTGCCTACCATGCTGCAGCTTCCGGTGCCCGGGCTCGACACCGTGCAGAGCAGCACCATCGTCGGTGCCTACGGATTGGCGAGTGTGTTGGGAGGCCTGGTACTCGGCGCCATCCTGGCCAGGGTGTCACGTTTCCTGGTCATCGGCATTGCGCTCGGGTTGGCTGGCGCGATGTCGGTTGTGGTGTTCTTGCTGCCCGAGTTTGGTTTCGCTACCCTGCTTATCGTGTTGGGGATCACCGGATTCATTCTGCCAAGTGCCTTCGGCCCCACCCGAGGCGTCCTGGCGGCCATGGCCTACCCGGCCAGCATGCGAGGTGCGGGAATCGGGGTCGCGGAATTCGGTGGACGGTTGGGTGCTGCTACCGGCGGCGTTGCCGGCGGGACGCTCATTGCAGCCGGTTTGGGACTGTCCGGAATATTTCTAACGCTGCTGTTACCCATTGGCCTGCTTCTCGGTTCGTTGGCGGGGCTTCGTTTGCAGTCGCGGCGGACCCGTGGGCCGGAGCAAGTGGAGGTCAGCCCAGCCAGCCCAGCTTCTTTGGAAGGAGGGCACGAGCGGGTGCCCGCCATGGATTGATGGCACAAAGTTCGGTTGCTACTGCGGCCGGGCACCCGCCACTCACCGGGCTTGAATGAAACCGCAGGGCCCTTCAGTACTGGATGTTCAACTCAGTATCCAGTACTGAAGGGCCCTTGTCGTTTGCCTCCACGGGGAAAATCGGCCATCGGGCTGGTGCCAATGCGCAGGGGTAAGCAGTAGGAGGGGGTAATGCCGGGCCTGCAACGGCGGGTTTGGTGCAGTCGAAAGAGAAGCAGGACGCTTGTACGTGTGTGACGACGGTTGAACCGGAAAACGTGACCGGCGCGCCGGAAACGGAACGTTGTGTGGCGCGAAGCGTACTCCGGCGGTCGCTGTGACCTGTTGATGGGCCTAAGGCCCATCGGCCTCATCCGTCTCTTGGTGGTGCTCAATTTGTTTGGCAACAAAAAAATCGTCGGAAACGAGTGCCGGCAACGC
>NZ_JBFRFD010000704.1:0-1431 GCF_052114645.1 Arthrobacter sp. 2YAF22_2 | reverse complement strand
GACCCGCAGGGACTCGCCGTGGACACGCCGGCCCTGGATCCGATTGAAGACGCCATCCGGGCCATGGCCGCCGGCCGGCCGGTGCTGGTGGTCGACAACGAAGACCGCGAAAACGAAGGCGACATCATCTTCGCCGCGCAACACGCCACCCCCGCCTTGATGGGCTGGACCGTCCGGTACAGCTCCGGCGTGATTTGCGTGCCGCTCACCAGCGAACGGGCCGACGCCCTGGCGTTGCCGCCCATGGCAGTCATCAACCAGGACGCCAAAGGGACCGCCTACACGGTTTCGTGCGACGCGGCGGTGGGCGTGAGCACCGGCATCTCGGCCACGGACCGGGCCCTGACGGCCCGGATTCTGGCCGATCCGACCCGCCAGCCGAATTCGCTGACCCGGCCCGGGCATGTTTTCCCTCTTCGCGCCGTTAAGGGTGGTGTGCGGGAACGTCCCGGCCACACCGAGGCAGCCGTTGAGCTGTGCCGGCTGGCCGGCCTCGAACCCGTGGGCGTGATCGCAGAAGTGGTGTACGACGATGGAGAAATGATGCGGTTGGACGGACTTCGCGGCTTTGCCGTCGAACATGGCTGCCCGCTGATCTCGATTGCCGACCTGGTGGCGTACCTTAATTCCGGGGACGCCGACGGACACCCATCGGCATCCGCCTGAGATATCTGGACTGAGGAGAGACAATGACGACTTCTGAAGCGCACCCGGCAACGCCGGGCCAGCGGCCGCATCCGGTTTCCGGCGGACCGATCGTCCAGCTGCCCACCGCCCACGGCGACTTCGTGGCACAGGCCTGGACCGACCTGGCGACCGGCGCCGAGCACCTCGCCGTCAGTTCGCCGCTGCCGGCCACGGACGGCCAAGCCCCCTTGGTCCGGTTGCACTCCGAATGCCTCACCGGGGACGTATTCGGTTCCTACCGCTGCGACTGCGGCGAACAGTTGGCCTACGCCTTGGAAATGATCCACGAATACGGTGGCACCCTGCTCTACCTGCGCGGCCAGGAAGGCCGGGGCATCGGCCTGGCCAACAAGATCAAGGCCTACGCCCTGCAGGAGGCCGGCTTCGACACCGTGGAAGCCAACGAACAACTCGGGCTGCCGGTGGACGCCCGCTGCTACAAGGCCGCGGCCCAGATCCTCGCCGAAATGGGCCTCCACGAGATCCGGTTGCTGAGCAACAACCCGGATAAGCAGGACCGGCTCGCGCAGGCTGGCGTCCGGGTTGTCGAGATGGTGCCCACCGAGGTGCCGTCCCGGGAACAGAACATCCGCTACCTGCAGACCAAGAAGGACCGGATGGACCACCGGCTGGTCCTGGACATGGAACCCGCGCCCGCCGCGGGGCTTGGCTCGGGACAAGTCGGCTTCGACCACGAACAAGGCTGAGTCCCGTCCGGCACCAGCACCCGCCCTACCCACCCAC
>NZ_JBFRFD010000703.1:0-1434 GCF_052114645.1 Arthrobacter sp. 2YAF22_2 | reverse complement strand
AGTGCAGCGCTAGCGCCCTGCAGTACGCAGTACGCAACACCGGAAGGGCGGGACCATGGCATCGCAACTGATCGTGCGGGCCGTCCCGCCCTTCCGCGTATCCGGGACCCCCGGTGCCGCGGCCCGCGAACTGCTGGACTCGGCCCGCGAGCTGCTGGACGACGTCGAACTCCGCCGTGCCCGGGAACTGGAACCTCTTCCGCGGGCGGCGTTCCTGGCCGGCCGGCTGGCCCAGCGGCGTTTCGCCGCGGAACTGCTGGACATACCGCCGTCGGACCTCACGGCCGCGTACGACTGCCCGGAGTGCGGCCCCGGCGTCGCGCACGGCCGGCCGGGATACACGCTCGGCGGTACGCCGGCGCCGTTACTGCTGAGCCTTTCGCGCAGCGCAGGCTGGGTCCTGCTGGCAGCCGTGCAGCACCCGGCTCCCGGACAAGGCCTCGGCGTCGACGTGCAGGATCCGGCGGGCACGGATTTCGACGGCTTCAACGAGGTAGCGCTGGGGCCGGCGGAACGTGAGAGCCTTCGAGGCCTCGCCGGGGCGGAGCTGATGACCGGACGGGCCCGGCTCTGGGCCCGCAAGGAGGCCTGGCTCAAGCTGTGCGGCACCGGGCTGAGGATCGCTCCGGACACCGTGGAAGTGCTGGACCGCCCCGGCATCCGGGACCTGTCGTCCGCCGAATCCGGCCTGCCGGCACGATTTGCCGCCGCCGTCGCCCTGTCCCGGCTTCCGGGGCAGACGTAGCGTCCCGGGGGTCAGCCGGCCGGCAGCGGCGGCAACGCCTCTTCGTACAGCCAGGGGTGCAGCACGGCCTCGGCGTCCATCCCGGTGGCCCGGTCCGCGGCCAGAATGAAATCCTCGGTGCTGACCGAGCCGTGCCGGTGGCTGCCGGTCCAGTCGTGCAGGAGGGCGAAGAAGGCCAGATCGCCGCACCGGAGCCGTACCGCGTGCAGGGCGAGGGCGCCGCGCTTGTAGACGCGGTCATCAAACATTAGTTCCGGCCCCGGGTCGCCGATCAGCAGGTCCTGGTCCTCCCGGTTCAGCGTCCGCCAGGCCGCCTTGGCCCGGTCGGCCACGGACATCACTCCGGCCTCCTCGGACCAGATCCACTCCGCGTAGCAGGCGAAGCCCTCGTGCAGCCAGATGTCCCTCCACGAGGCCGCCGTCAGCGAATTCCCGAACCATTGGTGGGACAGCTCGTGGGCGATCAGCCGTTGCGATTCCCAGCCGGTGCTCAGGTGGTTACGGCCGAAAATGGACAGGGACTGGGCTTCCAGCGGGATTTCCAGGGCGTCCTCGGTCACCACCACGGTGTACCCCGGAAACGGGTACGGTCCGAAGCAGTTGGTGAAGGTGCGCATCATCTGGGGCTGTCGGGCGAGCCCGGCACGGGCCTCGGCGGCCAACTCGACCGGCACCGCTGCGGTCTGGGC
>NZ_JBFRFD010000702.1:0-1444 GCF_052114645.1 Arthrobacter sp. 2YAF22_2 | reverse complement strand
CGGCGGAGACAGTGCTGCTGCTGGGAGCGCTGCTGACCGGCAACTGGCCGGCCGCGGACGCGTCCCAGCCAGTGCACCGCCGCGAAGCGGCCGGGCTGGTGGCAAGCTACCTGCAGTGGCATCTGGAACGTGTCCTGAAATCCCTCAAACATGTGGAGCGAACGTAAAAGTGGCATTGGGAAGAAGCTTGGGAAAGAACCTGGAGAAGAGCCAGGCGAAGCAGCCGGGCGTCCGCCGGCGGAGCACCCCGGTGGTGGCGCCCTACCCGCATGCCTCCGGTGCCGTCCCGCCCGCCATCCCCGCCGAGTTCATTCCCCGGCACGTCGCGATCGTGATGGACGGCAACGGGCGCTGGGCCAACCAGCGCGGGCTGCCCCGTATCGAGGGCCACAAGGCGGGCGAGCCCGCCCTGCTTGACGTCATGGCCGGGGCCATCGAACTGGGCATCGAGCACGTCAGCGTCTACGCGTTCTCCACCGAGAACTGGCGCCGTTCGCCCGAGGAAGTACGGTTCCTGATGGGATTTAACAAGGACGTGCTGCGCCGGCAGCGAAACCAGCTCGATGAGTGGGGCGTCCGGATCCGCTGGTCCGGGCGGCGGCCCAAGCTTTGGGGCTCCGTGATCCGGGAGCTCGAAGAGGCCGAGGATTACACCCGGGCCAACACCACCTGCACCTTGAACATGTGTGTTAATTACGGTGGCCGGGCGGAAATCGCGGACGCCGTCTCCGCCATCGCCGAAGAGGTCGCCGCCGGCCGGCTCAAACCCGGTGCCATCACCGAACGGACCATCCAGAAGTATCTGGACGAGCCCGATCTGCCCGACGTGGACCTGTTCTTGCGCAGCTCCGGCGAACAGCGGCTCTCCAACTTCATGCTCTGGCAGTCCGCCTACGCCGAATTCGTCTTTCTCGACACGCTGTGGCCCGACGTGGACCGCCGCACCCTCTGGGACGCCGTCGAAATCTACGCCAGGCGGGACCGCCGCTACGGCGGGGCGGTGGACGCCGCGGCGCCGGCCGCTCCGGCCTGCCCGGCCTGAGTCCGGTACAGATCCAGCCAGAGCAGCAAGTCGCCGTAGGCTTCCTCCCGCACTCCGCGGCGGGAGAGGAAGACGTCGTGGATGGCGCCCGGGTAGCGGAAGACCGCGGCCCTGCGGCCCAGCCCTAGGGCCCGGCGTGCCGTCTCCTCCACGTCGATCACGGCGTCGACGTCCATCAGCGCTTCGGACCATTCGGCCTGGATCCGGGTGCGGCCGGAGAGCATCACCAACACCGGTGAAGTGATGTCAAGCCGCCGCTGCACGGCCGCGTGGCCGGCCAGGACCGCCTTCGTCCAGCCGGGCCGGATCGGGAACGATGCCCTCGGCCGCCAGTGCGGGTCCAGGTCCCATTCGCCGTGGGACGTGCTGCTCACGCTGTCCCAGTAGCCGGGCATGCCGGGC
>NZ_JBFRFD010000701.1:0-1445 GCF_052114645.1 Arthrobacter sp. 2YAF22_2 | reverse complement strand
GAGTGCGGTGATGGGTTTGCCGCCGATGGAGACCAGCACGTCGCCTTCCTGGATTTTGCCCTTGGAAGCCGAATCGTCCGGGATGTTGGCGACCTGCAGCTTCTGCTCAAACGGGATGGCCAACTCCTTGAGGGCGGAGGCCACGGCGTTCTCCTGCGACGTCGTCATCGCAACAGCGCTTTCCTGCTGCGACTGTTCTTTCGACACGCCGCTGGGGAAGATCAGTTCCTCGGGGTACACCGCCTTGGACGCGTTCAGCCAGGCGCTGAGGGCCTCGAACGAGGTGACCGGTCCGTTGGGGCCGCCGTCGACGTAGACGGTGGTGAGGTCCAGGCCGCCCTTGGCCGGAAAGGTCTCGTGCCCGGAGACCGTGATGACCGGTTTGCCGTTGTCCGTGCCGAGCGTATTGAATGTCGGGCCGGGAGACTCGATCACGTAGGGAACGGGCAGGCTCATCGCGGCGACGCCGAGTACCACCGCAAGCAGGCCCGAGACCAGCATCGCAGAGGAACGGGTGTCCCCTCCGCCGCCTTTCGCTCCGCGGGGCCCGGTTCCCCGGGCTCCCGTTCCACGGCCGGGGATCAGGCCGGACCAAAGGCCGCCGTGATCGGGCCCGGTTCCGGGATCGCCGCTTGGAGCACCGCCGGCCTCGGCGCTAACTGCGCCGGGGTGTCCGCCGTCGCGGGGCGGGGGTTCGCCGGGGGGCTGTTCGCCCTGGGTAAATGTCAATGAAGGACCTCTCCGTGCCGGCGCCTGGGACCACTTTCGAGGCCGGGACCAGGCGCAGCGGCTGCGGCCGAAACCGGCTCGGCAGCCTGCAAACATTCCAGCTCCCAACACTACGCGGTCGCGCGCCCGCGAGGCTCTTTGCCGACAGCGAACGTTCCCGGGTTTCGGGCGACAGCCCCTTACGCGGAGGGGTAGCGTGAAGTTGAGTACCAGTCACACCGACGATCGGCGGGATCATGACCTCTAACCCACTCAATCCGTCCAACGGGGACGACGAACCCAAGGACCCGCTGGCAGAAATGCTGCAGAACCTGATGGGCGGCAAGGGCATAGGGGACATCGATCCGTCGGAGCTCGCCAAGGCCGCCGGGCTGCCGGACGACCCGAATCTGCTGGCCCAGATGTTTTCCCAGGTCCAGGCCATGATGAGCGCTTCTTCCGACGGGCCGGTGAACTGGCAGCTGGCACACGACAACGCCCGCCGGGTCGCCGCCAGCAGTTCCGACCCGTCCGTCACCGCTGCCCAGTCCCGCGAGGTTGACGAGGCGCTTCGGCTCGCCGAGCTCTGGCTCGACCAGGTCACCGAACTTCCTTCCACCGGTCTGATCGGCCGGGCCTGGTCCCGCGCCGAATGGGTCGAAGAAACGCTCGGCACCTGGAAGCGGCTGACCGAACCCGTCGCCAACAGCATCGCCAATGCCCTGTCGTCCGCCATG
>NZ_JBFRFD010000700.1:0-1450 GCF_052114645.1 Arthrobacter sp. 2YAF22_2 | reverse complement strand
ACCGACAGGAGCCGCTCCAGCACTGCCTCCGTAACGTCCAGGAGCGCCACGACGGGCACCGGTTCAGCTGATGGCGACATCGATCCACTCCGATTCTCCGGCTAGCAATGCGGCGGTTCCGGCGGTGAGGGCCGCGACGCGGTCGGCTGCCTGCGCCAGCCCTGCCGTGTCGTCTGGCAGGGCCAGCCGGAGAACCGTCATTTGCGCATCATAGCTGGGACCGGCCATCACATAGCCCGCGGCCCGCAGTTCGTTCTCCAGGCGGCCGGCGGAGGCATGCGGCACCGGCACGGAGCAGATCCGCAGTCGCTGCCGCCGCACAAGAGGCGCCGAATCCAGGGCGGAGGACACGGATTCCGAATAGGCCCGGACCAGGCCGCCGGCGCCGAGCAGGATCCCGCCGAAGTAGCGGACCACGACGGCGGCGACGTCGCTCAGGTCCGTCACGCCGGGCGCGGTCTCGCGTTTCAGCAGTGCCTCCAGCATCGGGATCCCAGCCGTGCCGGATGGTTCGCCGTCGTCGTTGGAGCGTTGCACCCCGCGGTCGGGCCCGAGCACGAAGGCCGAGCAATGGTGCCGGGCATCGTGGAACTCCCGGCGCAGCCTGCTGACCAGCGAACGGGCGCTGTCCTCGTCGGGGGTGCGCTGCAGCACCGTGATGAAGCGGGACCGCCTGATCTCCAACTCGTGCCGGAACCCGCCGCCGGCAGCCATGCTGGTGTAGACGGTTGCCCGGCTTTCGGGAGAATCCGCGTCGTCAGGCACCGCTTCAGTTTAGTCTGGTGGGGTGCTGAAGATCGGTTTGACGGGCGGGATCGCCTCAGGGAAGTCAGTGGTGGCCTCGCGGCTGCGCGAACTCGGCGCCGTCGTGGTCGACGCCGATGCGCTGGCCCGCGAAGTGGTGGAGCCGGGCACTCCCGGACTGGCACGGGTGGTGCAAGGGTTCAGTTCCGCGATCCTGGCCCCTGACGGAACCCTCGACCGCGCCCGGCTGGGAGCCCTCGTCTTCGGCAACCCTGAACGCCTCGCCGTGCTCAACGGCATTGTCCACCCCTTGGTCCGGGAGCGCGCCGCTGCCCTCACGGCAGCAGCCCCGAAGGGCGCCGTCCTGGTACAGGACATTCCGCTGCTCGTTGAGACCGGCCAGGGCGCCGGCTTCCATCTCGTGGTGGTGGTGGACGCCCCGGACGATGTCCGGGTCCGGCGGATGGTTGAGCACCGGAAGATGACGGTTGAAGAGGCCCGGTCCCGGATGGCCGCCCAGGCCACGCGCGAGGACCGGCTGGCGGCGGCCGACGTCGTCCTGGACAACTCCGGCACCAAGGACGAACTACGGGACGCGGCCGACCGGCTCTGGCGCCACCGGCTGGAGCCGTTCGCGGAGAACCTGGCGAAAGGCCGGATGGCCGCGCGCACGGGCGGTCCTGTGCTGAGTCCCGCCCACCCCGGC
>NZ_JBFRFD010000699.1:0-1453 GCF_052114645.1 Arthrobacter sp. 2YAF22_2 | reverse complement strand
GAGGACCGCAGCGATGCGGAGATCCACGAGGGTGCCGGCGAGCAGGCCGAGGACCAGAGGCCACCAGCTCCAAGGGCTGAAGTGGCCCTGCTCGCCGGCACCCTCGTGGATCTCCGCATCGCTGCGGTCCTCCGGGCGCATGCCCACGCGTCGACCGGTGAAGCCCAGGTAGGCGCCGATCATTCCGGCCAGGCCGCCGAGCAGCAGCACCCCAAGGATGCCGACCCACTCGGACCAGTGCGTCAGGAATCCGTAGATGACCGAGACCGGGATGAAGAAGAAGGCTCCGAGTCCAAAAATCCGTGATTCGATCTTCACAGCGCTTGATCCTTCTGGTCGGCGTTACCGAGCGTCGCTGCCGCCGGGGCAGGCGAGGCGGCGGTGTAGTGCTGGGCGAGCTCGGGGTGGTGCAGGTCCAGGGCGGGACGCTCCGAGCGGATCCGCGGCAGCGAGGTGAAGTTGTGCCGCGGCGGCGGGCAGGACGTCGCCCATTCGAGCGAGGCCCCGAAGCCCCAAGGGTCATCGACCATGATCTTCTGGTCGCTGCGCCAGGTGATGTACACGTTCCAGAAGAACGGGATCAGCGAGGCGCCCAACAGGAAGGACGCGTAGGTCGAGAACTGGTTCATCCAGGTGAAGTTGTCCTGCGGCATGTAGTCCGCGTAGCGGCGTGGCATGCCCTCGACGCCGAGCCAGTGCTGGATCAGGAAGGTGCCGTGGAAGCCCAGGAACAGCATCCAGAAGTGGATCTTGCCGAGCCGCTCGTTGAGCATCTTGCCGGTCCACTTGGGCCACCAGAAGTAGAAGCCGGCGAACATCGCGAACACCACGGTACCGAAGACCACGTAGTGGAAGTGGGCCACCACGAAGTAGGAGTCGGAGACGTGGAAGTCCAGCGGCGGTGAGGCCAGGATGATGCCGGTCAGGCCGCCGAAGAGGAACGTCACCAGGAAGCCGATGCTCCACAGCATCGGGGTTTCGAAGGTGATGGAACCCCGCCACATGGTGCCGATCCAGTTGAAGAACTTCACGCCGGTGGGAACCGCGATCAGCATCGTCATGAAGGAGAAGAATGGCAGCAGGACCGATCCGGTGACGTACATGTGGTGTGCCCACACCGTTACGGAGAGGGCAGCGATGGAGATCGTCGCGTAGACAATACCCTTGTAGCCGAAGATCGGCTTGCGGCTGAACACGGGGAAGATCTCGGAGACGATGCCGAAGAACGGCAGCGCGATGATGTACACCTCGGGGTGGCCGAAGAACCAGAAGAGGTGCTGCCAGAGCACGGCTCCGCCGTTTTCGGGATCGAAGATGTGTGCGCCGAAGCGGCGGTCCGCACCGAGGGCGAACAGGGCAGCGGCCAGCGGCGGGAATGCCATGAGCACCAGGATGGAGGTGATCAGCGCGTTCCAGGTGAAGATCGGCATCCGCCACATGGTCATGCCCGGGG
>NZ_JBFRFD010000698.1:0-1462 GCF_052114645.1 Arthrobacter sp. 2YAF22_2 | reverse complement strand
GGGCCGCACCGATTGGTGCGGCCCCGCTGCCGTTCCTGCTTAATTCTTGGCCCTAAGCCTGAGCCGGGCGTTGCTGGGACCGGGCGCTGGCGTAGAGGCAGACTGTCGCCGCAGTACCGAGGTTGAGGCTTTCCGCATCCCCGTAAGCCGGAACAGCCACCCGGTGGTCTGCCAGGGCAAGTTCCTCCTCCGACAGGCCCTGCGCCTCGTTGCCGAACAGCCACGCCGTCGGCTGCTCCAGGGCGTAAACGGAGCCGGCGTCGGATAGGCCCAGGCGCCGCGCTGTGTTCTCGTCCTGCAATCGGTCCAGGTTCAACTGGCCGTAACCGTCCGCCGCCAGGACGCCGATCCCCCGCTCCTTACACCGTGCCGCGACTTCCGCGGGGTCTGCGCCCAGGACAACGGGGAGGTGGAAGAGCGAGCCGGCGGTGGAACGCACCGCCTTCGGGTTGTAGATGTCCACGCTGGACCCGGTGAGGACCACGGCGCCGGCGCCGGCGGCGTCGGCGGCACGCAGCACCGTTCCCGCGTTCCCGGGATCCCGGACCTGGCACAGGACCGCGACCAGCTGCGGAGCCGCGTCCAGCACCTGATCGAGGCCGACGTCCAGGAAACCGCAGACCGCGAGTATGCCTTGCGGGGTGACCGTGTCCGCCATCGCGGCGAGTACCTCGTCGGTGGCGAGGTAGGCCGTGGTGCCTTCTGCGAGGGTCTCCAGTTCCGGGTGCCGGTC
Organism: Arthrobacter sp. 2YAF22_2; assembly: GCF_052114645.1. NCBI lineage: Bacteria > Bacillati > Actinomycetota > Actinomycetes > Micrococcales > Micrococcaceae > Arthrobacter > Arthrobacter sp. 2YAF22_2. Next base: position 729 of record NZ_JBFRFD010000698.1, on the reverse strand, counting down.
CAGGCAGGACTCGCTGGCGTACACCTCGTAGACGATCCCGGGTTCCCCCGCGGCGAGCCGCTTCTGATGCAGCTTCAGGGCCTCACGTACAGCCTGCGGGCCCTCCGCCAGGAATTCGCGGCGCTTTAAACGGGCCGGGCGCCCGGCAAGCTGTGCCACCTTCCTCACCCGATCGGCTCGGGGGTTGGAGAGTGGAAAGTCTTGCGGGCGCCCGGATTCGTTCATAGTAGAACCTTAGTTGCTCTCGCGAGCGGTTCTAGAACGGCCTAGCTTTGAGTCCGTTGCTACTCGGCGGCCTTTGCGGCAGCCGGCTTCTTCGCGGCGGGCTTCTTCGCAGCCTTCGGGGCCGCGGCAGCCTCGGCCTGGACGGCCGGAGCGGACGTGTCGGCCGGCAGCGAGTCCTTGGCGACCTTGACCAGCGCGGCGAAGGCGTTGGCGTCGGAGACGGCCAGCTCGGCCAGCATACGGCGATCAACCTCGACCTCAGCGGCCTTGAGGCCCTGGATCAGGCGGTTGTAGGTCAGGCCGTTGGCGCGGGATGCAGCGTTGATGCGCTGGATCCACAGGCGGCGGAAGTCGCCCTTCTTCTTCTTGCGGTCGCCGTAGCTGTACACAAACGAGTGCAGCAGCTGCTCTTTCGCCTTGCGGTACAGGCGTGAACGCTGTCCCCGGTAGCCCTTTGCGCGTTCGAGGATAACCCTGCGCTTCTTGTGGGCGTTGACCGCCCTC
>NZ_JBFRFD010000697.1:0-1463 GCF_052114645.1 Arthrobacter sp. 2YAF22_2 | reverse complement strand
CCCCCAGCCCGCTGTGTGCGACTTCACAACATGCCCGGGGAAGCAGCCGACGCGGAACGTGGTTGCACCTAGCGACAGCAAACGTGCCCCCGGAGCGGGGCGACCCAGCAAAAGGGTTGCGAATGACGATCGCCCATGAAGAAGCAGTAATCGACGCCGCAGCGGTGGACGCCATCTTTGCCCAGGCTCGCACTGCCAATGCCTTCACCGGCGAAGTCACGGACGAGCAGGCGCGCGCCATCTACGAACTGACCAAAGGCGGCCCGACGGCGTTCAACGCGCAGCCTATGCGCATCACCTACGTTCGCTCGGACGAGGCCCGCGCCACGCTGGTAGACAGCATGTCCAACGGAAACAAGGCAAAGACGGCTGCCGCCCCGCTTGTTGCGATCCTCAGCACCGACACCGCTTGGCACGAACTTTGGGACACCTTCCTCCCCGGCTTCAACGCACCCAAGGCCATGTACGACGCCGCCCCGGACCTCGCCGCGGCCACCGGCAACAACAACGCCCACCTGCAGGCCGGCTACTTCATCCTCGCCGTCCGTTCGCTGGGCCTCTCGGCCGGACCGATGACGGGCGCCGACTTCGGCAAGATCGACTCCGCTTTCTTCCCGGATGGCAGCCAGAAGAGCTTCCTGGTGGTCAACATCGGCCACGCCGCCGAAAACGCCTGGGGCGCACCGAAGCCGAAGTTCGCCTACGAAGACGTGGTCCGCACCGTCTAAGGGCTACAGCCCCAACGACCTGGGGCCCGCACTAGCCCCCGGTGGCAGACTGGGCCCATGCGGAACCTCATTGTGGTTGCCTTCCTGGAGCCCGTCACGGCTGGGATGAACTTCCCCCGCGACGGCTGGCCGCTGCACATCACCCTGGTGAAGTTCGACGTCGTCGATCGCGCGCCGTCGGCCGACGGCGGGAGCGCTGCCGGCGAAGACGTGCTGGCCACCCGGGTGGCGGGGCTCATGGACGCAGCGGTCAGGGCGGCGCTCGGCAGCACCGTCACGGTGGGCAACGAGGCAGGCTTCGGCCGCGGCGGCTCCATTCCGGTCAGCCTGATCGCTCCCAGCACGGCGCTGCAGGGACTCCATGAAGCGCTCGTGGAAGTCGTGCAGGACCTGCCCGGCAGGGTTGCCACCCCCGGTTACACCATGGCCGGGTACCGTCCGCATGTTTCCCACCGGGGCGAAGCAGCCCCCCGCGCAGGCGAGCAACTGGCCCTGGACCGGATCGCCCTGGTGGACATGGCTCCCGACGGCGAACACGCCACGCGGCGCGTGTTGAGGCTTTGGCAGGCCACACCGTGAAATGGACCTCTTCATTTCGGTCCCGAGGTGCCATACTGGGGTTCACATTTAGAGTCTGACGCCGATACATACTGGGGTAACTGGGTGCGTGCTGGGGGAACCGCGGGATGATGCTCGACACCGCCACCCTCCGCGTTGCCTTGGCCGTGGTCACCT
>NZ_JBFRFD010000696.1:0-1467 GCF_052114645.1 Arthrobacter sp. 2YAF22_2 | reverse complement strand
GTGGTCACCCAGAGCCACGATGCCATAGGCTGCGGCGCTCAGGAACAGGCCGCCCGCCACAACGAGGCCCGGCCGGACCTGCCGCACCAGTGGCACCACGAACAGGCCGGCGACGACGGTGGCGATCAGGGCCGGGACCATTGCCAGTCCAGACTCCGAGGGGGACCGTCCCTCCAACATCTGCAGGTGCTGGGCCAGGAACAGAATGAAGCCGTTGTAGGAAAACAAGGCCAGGACGTTGGCGATGATCGCGGTGCTGAAGACCGGGTTGCCGAAGAGACTCAGGTCCAGCAGGGGAGTCGCCGACGCCGACGCGGCCAGCCGACGCTGGCGGCGGACGAAGGCGAAGCCCGTCATCAGGCCGACGGCCAGGGCCACGAGCGGTCCCGGCGCCACGCCCTCGGTCGCCAGCATCTTGATGCCGTAGACCGTCGGCACCATCGCCAGCAGCGACAGGCCAATGCTGGCTGCGTCCACCGTGCCTGGCTTCGGATCCCGGGATTCAGGGATCAGCGCGGGCCCAAGGGCCAGCAGCGGCAGGACGATCGGCACTGCGACCAGGWGCACCGCACCCCACCAGAGACGTTCCACGAGCCAGCCACCGAATACCGGGCCCAGTGCGGCCCCGCCGGAGAAGCCTGCGGCCCAGATCGCGACGGCGAGCCGCCGCCGGTTCGGCTGGGGAAAGATGTTGCGGATCAGGGAGAGGGTGGACGGCATTAGCATCGCGCCGAAGAAGCCTAGCCCGGCCCGACCGGCGATCAGCCACTCGGCGCCGGGCGCGAACGCCGTCATGGCGGACACGGCCGCGAATCCCGTGCTGCCGACGAAAAGCAGCCGGCGGCGGCCGATCCTGTCGCCCAGGCTACCCATGGCCACGAGCAGGCCGGCTAGGACCAGCGGATATGAATCGACAATCCAGAGCAGCTGCACGCCAGTGGCATCCAGGCTGCGGGCGATCGCGGGTAGCGCGAAGGTCAGGGCCGTGTTGTCCACAGCCACGAGCAGCACCGGGAACATGAGCAGGGTCAACGCCAGCCAGTCCCGCCACGGCGCGCGCGGGGTCGGCGCGGGGTGGGTGAAGGCGGCGCACATGGCGGTGTTCATGGGAGTTAACTGTACCGTCTGGACGGTACAGTTAAGAAATGCGCGCCCCGACAGGCATGATGGGAGCCATGGCCAGAAAACCCGTCGCCCGCGAAGCCGTCCTGGATGCCTTCGAGTCCCTCCTGATTGCCGAGGGCGAACGTGCCGCGACGCTGGATGCGGTAGCCAGGCTGGCGGGCGTCTCCAAAGGCGGTTTGCTGTACCACTTCCCTAACAAGGAGGCCATGATCGCGGTGCTGCTGGAGCGGCTGGACCGGCTCCTCGCCGAGGACCTCGATGCCATGGCAGCCGCCCCGGAAGGGGCTGCCGCGTATTTCATCCGATCCTCGGTATGGGCGGACACCCCCCTGGACCGGGTCT
>NZ_JBFRFD010000695.1:0-1471 GCF_052114645.1 Arthrobacter sp. 2YAF22_2 | reverse complement strand
GTGCAGGAACTGCCGGCTGGGTGGTCTTTGGCATAGGCGTGGCCTTTGTGCTGGCGGGAATGACGGCCGGCGCCGTGCTCACCGGACGCAAGCTCAGGAAACACCGGATTCCCAGCCGTAGCGTGGTGACCGGGCTCTTCTTCGGAGGGGTGGGCATGTTTCTCATCCCGGTGGTGGGTCTGTTTGTGGGTTTCGCAGCCGGCCTTCTGCTCAGCGAATCCCACCGGACTCGCGATTTCCGGACCGCTGTAAAGACCAGTTGGGCGGCCTTGAAAGCCACCGGCCTGGGCATGCTGGCGGAGTTCGGCCTGGCCTGCCTGGCTGCGAGTACCTGGGTGATCGGCGTCTGGGTGGCTGCGGCCAGTTAGCCCTTCCAGCGGCCGCCAAGCGTGCCCTACTAGCATGGAACAATGAGCGCCGGACAGCCCGCAGGACCCATCTATCGCGATACCCGCGACCTCACCCCGTTCGGCAGTCCGCAGGTCCGCACGCCGGTGCGGGACCTTGCAGGCGGGGTCGGCGGAATCCTGCACACCGCCCTGGGCGGCCGGAACGGGGCGCTGCTCGGCGTGGATGGTGCCATCCCCCGGCTAAAGCTGATCACCGGGAGAGCGGCCAAGGCGGTGTACGAGGCGATCTTCCACAACACGGACCCCAACCAGTTGATCTCCACGGGCCGCGCCAACCCCGGCTGGGCCGGGCTCTGTTACGTGATGGCCGGTCTCATGGCGCACAAGCAGGGTAGCTACCTGCGGGCCTCGGAGCTCCTCCAGCGGGGCCTCACCACCAGGAACGACGACGACGCCAACCAGTTCGCGTCCGGCTATCTGACCCGTTTGGTCACCCGGGTCGAAGTGGCCGAGCGCATCGAGGTTCCGGTTCTCTTCAGCGAGGAAGCAGTGTTCCTGGCGCTGGCGCACTCCCTGCGGGAGACCGGCAACCTCGAGGCGGCGCTGCAGACCGTGAGCTCGCTTCCGCCGTCGCTGCCCGCGGCACTGGCCCGGTGCTCGGTGGCCTTCTCATTGGGCCGGGACAAGGAGGTGGCGGTCTGGACGGAAGGGCTGCTGAACGCCGATGACCTCTCCGCAGCACTCCTGTTGATCCGCGCCCGGTCACTGCGCCGCCTTGGTGCCGCTGCAGCCGCCCAGGCGGCATTGAAGGAGGTTCTTCGCCGGCGGAAGACCCACCTGGCGCTCCGCAACGATGCCCTCACGGACCGCGCCCTGCTGCTGCTGGACAACGGCCGCAAATCACTGAATCCCCGCGACTGGCTGCGTGGCCGTCCTGCCGAGCTCGAAACCTTCGACGTCATCCGCAAGGACGTGGAAGAACGCAGGCTCTGGGAACAGGAATGGAAGCAGCTGAACCGGGAGTGATCGCTGCAGGCGGAGGTTGCAGGGCTGCCGTCAGGCCATGCTCGCGACCACCGGCACCAGCTGCTCGGCCAGCAGCACCACGCCCAGGGCAATCA
>NZ_JBFRFD010000694.1:0-1472 GCF_052114645.1 Arthrobacter sp. 2YAF22_2 | reverse complement strand
GAGCAAGTCCACGCACTTTGACTGGCGGCTGGCCCGCTACGACATTGCCGGGTCCACGGCGCACGCCCGCGTGCTGCACAAAGCCGGACTGCTGGACGACGCCGAACTTGAGGGCATGCTTGACGCGCTGGGACGGCTGGACGCGGACGTCGCCTCCGGCGCCTACACGCCGGCCGAGTCGGACGAGGACGTGCACGGTTCGCTGGAGCGCGGCCTGATCGAGCGCGCCGGCACCCAGCTGGGCGGCAAGCTCCGCGCCGGCCGGTCCCGCAACGACCAGGTGGCCACCCTCGGCCGGATGTTCCTCCGCGACCACGCCCGGATCATCGCCCGCGGCGTCCTCGCCACGATCGACGCGCTGGTGGAGCAGGCCAAGGCGCACCAGGGGGTGGCCATGCCGGGGCGCACGCACCTCCAGCACGCCCAGCCGGTGCTGCTCAGCCACCACCTGCTGGCCCACGCCTGGGCGCTGCTGCGCGATGTGCAGCGGTTCCAGGACTGGGACAAGCGCGCGGGGGTCTCGCCTTACGGTTCCGGCGCCCTCGCCGGCTCCTCGCTGGGCCTGGACCCGGAGGCGGTCGCGGCGGATCTCGGCTTCAACTCCGCGACGCACAACTCCATCGACGGCACCGCCTCCCGCGACGTCTTTGCCGAGTTCGCCTGGGTGTCGGCCATGATCGGCGTGGACCTGTCCCGGGTGTCGGAGGAGGTCATCCTGTGGGCCACCAAGGAGTTCTCCTTCGTGACCCTGCACGACTCCTACTCCACAGGCTCCTCGATCATGCCGCAGAAGAAGAACCCGGACGTGGCCGAGCTGGCCCGCGGCAAGGCCGGCCGGCTGATCGGCGACCTGACCGGGCTGCTTGCCACCCTCAAGGGCCTGCCGCTCGCGTACAACCGGGACCTTCAGGAGGACAAGGAACCGGTCTTCGACGCCGCCGACACGCTGGAAGTGCTGCTTCCGGCCGTTTYCGGCATGATYGCGACCCTGAAGTTCAACACKGARCGGATGGAATCGCTGGCGCCSCAGGGCTTCGCGCTGGCCACGGACATCGCCGAATGGCTGGTCCGGCAGGGCGTTCCGTTCCGCGAAGCGCATGAGCTCTCCGGTGCCGCGGTGAAGCAGGCCGAAAGCCGCGACGTCGAACTCTGGGACCTGACGGACGAGGAATACGCGGCCATCTCGGAGCACTTGACGCCGGAGGTCCGCTCGGTCCTGTCCACCGAGGGCTCGCTGAACAGCCGGAACTCGCAGGGCGGGACCGCGCCGGCCGCCGTCGAGCGCCAGCTGCTGGCACTCGAGGCGGAGCTCGACGGCGTCCGCGGGTACGCCGGCTAGCATCAGACGCTCCCTCACGTCCAGACGCATTTCTGCCGACGCTCCCGCACTGTCTGCGGGAGCGTCGGCGGATTTCCTGCCAAAGGTGAGGGAGCGTTGGGCCTTTGTCGCGGAATACTCCCGCTAGCATGGC
>NZ_JBFRFD010000693.1:0-1492 GCF_052114645.1 Arthrobacter sp. 2YAF22_2 | reverse complement strand
ACACACGACATCGACGAAGCGTTGTACCTGGCGGACAAGGTGATCGTCCTGGCGGAGAAGCCCGCCACCGTGGTGGACGTCATCGAGACCGGGTTCGGCGACCATCGCGACCAGGTCGAAACCAAGGCGGACCCGCGTTTTGCCGAGGCGCGGGCGCGCATCCTCCACCGACTGCGGGACCACTAGTGCCAGTTTGCCGAGAGGACGCGAAGTGAAACTGGGAACCATCGAACGCCCCGGAGGCAGCGCCGTCGTCTTACAAGCAGGCGAGCACGAGGTGGCTGTCTTGCCGGGCTTCAGCAGCGTGGACGAAGTAGTGCAGACAGACGAGGCCACGTGGCGGGCGGCGGCCGCCGAGGCCTTGCGCAGCGGGCAACGGCTGCCATCCGCCGGGCTGTCCTGGCTGCCGCCGGTGGTCCGGCCCGGCAAGATCCTCTGCGTCGCGCTCAACAACAGCGCGAACCCCGATCGCATCATGTCCGGTCCGGACACTCCCGCGATGTTCGTCAAGCCGTCCTCCTCCTTGGTGGGGCACGGCAAGCCGATTGTCACGAAGCCTTCCTATGGGCGGGTTCATCCCGAGCCGGAGCTCGCCGTGGTCGTGGGCACCGGCGGGGCCGACATCGCAGAGGACGACGCCCTGAAACACGTCTTCGGTTACACGATCCTCAACGACATCACCTCGCCAACCATGCGCGATACGGATACCTTCCACTACCGGGCGATCCATCCGAGTACGGAAGAACCCGAGGGTGTCCGATACGTGGATAGCTGGGTGAGCTACCCTGCCCGGTACAAGGGATCTGACACTTTCGGGCCGCTCGGTCCCTGGGTCGCAACGRCCGAGGATATCCCGGACCCGCACGCGCTCCGCATCACGTGCAGCCACGACGGCCGCGTGGTGACGGACGATAACACCGCCAACCTCCGCTTTAGCGTGGCCCAGGTTATCGCCTTCGCCTCCGAGTACCTTGCGCTGGAACCAGGTGATGTCATCGCCATGGGTACGGCACTGCGCCGGTCCGCCAAGGGAGGCGCCGTGCAGAACCTCGACCTCGCAAAGGTGGGCGGCTCCGTGGCAGTTGAAATCGAGGGGATCGGGGTGCTCTCCAACCCCGTGGAGTGCCGGTGACAGTTTTGACTCCGGAGGATCGCGCCGCCATTGGCGATCTCAATGCGAGGTTCGCCTGGGCACTTGACCTGAAGGAATACGACTCGCTGCGGGACCTCTTCACCCCTGACTGCCACTATGCCAGCACGGGCGGGGAGTTCTTCGGGGTGGACCAGCTCATCGAAGCCTTCCGCGCTCGCACCGGCACCCGCACCACACGCCACGGTCAGGGCAACCTGCTGTTGGACGGGGTCACAGCGTCCACGGTGAACGGGCGGGGGAGCTGGCACACGTTTGCGAGCAACGCCGAACCACCCCAGGGCGTGGACGTGTACATGGTGGCGGACTTCCGCGATAGGTATGTCCTCGCCAAGGGCACCT
>NZ_JBFRFD010000692.1:0-1501 GCF_052114645.1 Arthrobacter sp. 2YAF22_2 | reverse complement strand
GCTCGGTGTCAGATATATGGCGCTGCCGGACCCCTCGTCCGGCGGCGCGGAAGCCTACGGAAGCGAAGCTGCAGTGACTGAAACGAGTCCCACCCCTCCGAACCGGCCGGATCCCCTGGTGGAACCTGCCGAGGACGCCGACGAGCCGGCCTTCGAATGGATGAAGCCCGCCGCGGGCAAGCGGGCCGGCACAGCTTCGGAGGACTCCGCCCACACGGACACAACTGCCGCCCCGGCCGCCGGCGCCGGAACACCTCCCGGCCCCGGAACAACTCCCGACGCAGGAACAACTCCCGGCGCCGGAACTGCCGACGCCGCGACCCCGGCGGCCGCACAGGGCAGCACGCCGGTCGAGGCGGGGGAGCGGGCCGCAACCCCCGGCACCCGCGAACGCCAGGGACGCCGCGCCGAGCGGACGGCCTCCCCGGCGTCCGGGCCGGACACGGCCGCTGGCACGGCCGGGGACGAAGGGGTGCACCGCAACGAGGCGCTGCCCACCTCGGCGCTGCAGCTTCGGCCCCCCCGCGAAGAGGTGGAACGCCGCAACGCTGAACGTGAAAGTGCCGCCAACGCCAAGCCCGTGGCCCCCCGGGTCATGCAGGTCCTGCTGGCGGTCTGCTTCCCGATCATCCTGCTGGTCCTGGCCGTCCGCGCCGTGGCCAGCCCGCTGTTCCTCTGGGTCGAGTACAACCGCCCCGGTTTCCCGGGCGACGGCTACGGCTTCAACGCCGACGACCGGATGACCTACGGATCCTACGCGGTCGACTATCTGAGCAACTGGTCCGGCCCGCGCTACCTCGGCGATCTGGTCAACCGGGGCGGCGAGACGCTGTTCAAGGACGGCGAAGTCAGCCACATGGCCGACGTCAAGCTTGTCATCCTGTCCACCTTCGGTGCCGGGGTCCTGCTGGTCCTGCTCAGCCTGGTCGCCATCCTTTACCTGCGCCGCCGCAGCCCCGGCGGCGTCCGTCGCGGCCTGTTCGCCGGGTCCATCGCCACCCTGGTGATCATCATCGGACTGGGCGTGCTCGCCGTGCTGGGCTGGGAGCAGTTCTTCACCGAGTTCCACCGCATCTTCTTCGCCAACGGCACGTGGACGTTCTCACTGCAGGACACCCTGATCCGGTTGTTCCCCGGACAGTTCTGGGTCGACGCCGGAATAACCATCGGCGGCCTGGTCCTGCTCGCAGCCATCCTCACCCTGATCCTGACCTGGCCGACCCGGAAACGCCGCGGACTGCCGCCCCGGCGCGCCGCCGCGGCTGCCCAGGACGGCGCTGCCCAGGAAGCCGACGCCGGCATGGTGGACCCCGCCGCGCTCAAGGGCCGGCGCTTCAAGCGCCGGAACGGCGCCGCCGCCGAGCACGAGCCTGCCCCCGGCCACGAATCAGCTGCCGGCCCCGGCGCCGCCAGCAGCGGCGACAAGCCCGCGGACCGCGCCGGCGCCGCACAGGAGCTGTAAACAACCTGGACAAGTAGAAGCGGCCGGCACCGCAGGTGC
>NZ_JBFRFD010000691.1:0-1501 GCF_052114645.1 Arthrobacter sp. 2YAF22_2 | reverse complement strand
GGCGTCGAGCGCCGCGTCCACGGCTTGCCGTGCCCCTGCGAAAGTCTCCAGATCCGCTGTCACCGAGGTAGCCGTGCCGCCTGAACCGGACGTCTGTGCGACCTCCTGGATCCCTCGCGCCACCTCATGGACCAGCTCGGCCCGGTCCACGAGGACGACGGCGCCGCCCTCGGCACCGATCCGCTCGGCTACCTTCTGGCCGATGCCCTGGGCGGATCCGGTCACCATGGCTACCTTGCCGGCGTACCGGCCGGGAGTAACGAACTGTCCTGCGTAGGGCCGCGTCATCAGCGGCCAGCCTTGGCGTCAATGGCCCCGGCCATGGTTTCTTTGGCATCGTGTGCGTGGGCCATGATGACCTCGCGCACCCGCACCTTGTCCTGGCGTTCAAAGGCGTCAACGACGTCCAGATGGTCTTGCGTGACCCGCTCGAAGATGGGGGTCCCTGCCTCGAAGGCCGCAGCCATCTGGGCGTGGACGTCGAGCCGACGGTAGGACTCAAGCAGCATGGGGTTGCTGCAGATCATGAACAGGTATTCGTGGAACTCCTCGTTGGTCCGCGCGAACTCGTCCGGTTGCTGGATGGTGCCAGCAGCTACCGAGCACGTGGTGGCCTCGGCGAGGCGCCGGAACTGATGGAGTTGCTCCTCGCTGAGGCGGCCCAGCATCAGCTCGCTCACCGCAAGCTCCAGGCCCATTCGGGCATCGAGCTGGGCGAAGCTGTCCTCCTTGCGGAAATCCAACCGGCCGGTTTCCAAGGAAGAGACAGCCTCGCTGCGGCTCATGGTGTCGCCTTCTGCGGCAATCCTCTCTGCGGGTGCGGGTGCACCGGTTTCGGCATCGCCGCCGGTGGTTTCCTTCGGGGCAAAACGCTCGAAGTAGAAGTTGGCGGGTTGGACGCCCTCGGAATCCAGCCACTTTGACACGGCGTTCACCATGGGGGGCGGCCCGCACAGGTAAATGTCAACATCGCCGTCGTTCAAGTGGGCGGGCTCGATGATCTGTGTGACGTAGCCCGTGTGGGGAGCAGAGGTGCCCGGTTCGGAGGCAATGTAGTCCCAGGTGAATCCAGGCAGCTTCGCCGCATAGTCCCGGAGCCAGTCCAGGCCAACGATGTCCGCTTCGCGGGTCAGGCCGTAAATCAAATGGACCGGTACCGCCGGCGGGTTCTCGGAAAGCTTTTCGAGGATGGACAGGAGCGGGGCCAGCCCGGTGCCGCCTGCCAGGAGCAGAAGGGGGCGCTTGGGTTCACGCAGGAAGAACGAGCCGTAGGGGCCGGTGAACTCGATAGTGTCGCCCACAGCGGCCCGGTCGCGCAGGTATTCGGACATCGCACCCTGGGGTGTCACCCGCACCATGAATGACGCCTCCTGCACCTCGGGGCCGCTGCTGAACGAATAGGAACGCTCGGCGTCGGTGCCGGGGACCTTTATGTTGACGTACTGACCCGGCAGGAAGGCCAGGGCGTCCCGGTCTTTCGCCTCAAGGGTGAAGGAAACTG
>NZ_JBFRFD010000690.1:0-1512 GCF_052114645.1 Arthrobacter sp. 2YAF22_2 | reverse complement strand
ATCCATGCCGTCCCTTCTTGTCGGAGGTACGCGRCAAAGTCGGAGACACAGGGCCTCAGTGACGGGACCATACAAGCCGAAATGAGATGATGGACGACATGACAACCCCCTCCAACCTCACTGTGCTCGAAATCTGTGCCGGAGCAGGAGGTCAGTCAGTAGGGCTGGAACAAGCCGGCTTCGGCCATTCGTTGGCCGTAGAGATCGACACGGATGCGGCTGCGACCCTGCGGCTCAATCGACCGTCCTGGGACGTTCACCACGGTGACGTTCGAGAAGTAAGCGGCAGGAACTACAGAGGCATTGACCTATTGGCCGGCGGCGTACCTTGCCCGCCTTTCAGCATTGCTGGCAAGCAGCTCGGGGCTGACGACGAGAGGGATCTATTCCCGGAGGCTCTCCGTCTCGTGAAAGAGGCCAATCCATCTGCTGTCATGCTGGAGAATGTCAAGGGATTAGCCTCGGCAAGATTCTCCACCTACCGGCAGTCAATCCTCGGCGCCTTAGAGACCCTTGGCTACCAAGCCGACTGGAAGTTGTTCTACTCCAGTGAGTTCGGTGTCCCCCAGCTTCGTCCGCGATTCATCCTGGTTGCCGTAAAAAAGCGGTACAGGAAAAATTTTGAATGGCCCTCTGCTCACGGCGCCCCGCCGACTGTGGGCGAGGTGCTGTTGCCGATGATGGAGAGCGGCAACTGGCCCGGAGCAGCAGCATGGGCACGAAAAGCTGATGGTATTGCCCCAACAGTTGTCGGCGGATCCAAAAAACACGGAGGGGCTGACTTGGGCCCCACGCGAGCGAAGGCCGCATGGCTCCAGCTGGGTGTCGACGGGAAGGGCATAGCCAATGAGGTGCCTGGCCCCGACACTCCTTTGGATCACGTGCCTCGTCTTACCAATGAGATGGTCGCCCGTGTCCAAGGATTCCCCTTGGACTGGCAGTTCTCAGGAAAAAAGACATCGGTCTACCGCCAGATTGGCAATGCCTTTCCTCCGCCGGTTGCCGCTGCTATCGGTACGTCGATTGCCACGGCACTTGGCGTTCGGCAGGTTGACACCATGAACTTCGAGGAGTCAGTGGAGCGCGAGCTGCTAGCTGTCAGCTAGTGATTATCGCGTCTACACCTGTGCAAACGCTGAGACATTCTGGGCTTCATGCCTGCACGTCAGACGCGGACCAGCCCAGTGGAGGCGGCGCCAAAGCACATATTTAGCCCGGCCTTTTGTTCCATTGATGAGGTTTCCCAGATGCTCGCAAGACACTTTGCCCAGTCCCTTCGAAACGAATGGGCAGATGTCGAGGAGGCGGGGTCCAGGTGCGTGCAGCCCGTCGGGAGGCGGCCGACGATCGTGAATAGGTGACTGGTACGTCCAGTTCCAGCCTGGCAAGGCTCTCTACTCCGCTTGCAGTTCTTCGGGGAGTTCAGCCCGAGTGTCGTCGGTGTTCTGTATGTTCGTGTCAATCACCCTTTCGAGCGTATGGACAGCTCCGCACATCCTATGAGTCGCAAGC
>NZ_JBFRFD010000689.1:0-1527 GCF_052114645.1 Arthrobacter sp. 2YAF22_2 | reverse complement strand
GCACACCCCGTTACACCCCGGGACGCGGCTGCCGGATCACTCCGGCGGCCGCGTCCGGCGTTTTGCCGTCGGTTAGGCGCTCCTTCGGGCATCTGCCGCGGGAGCCTTTGGGGCTAGAATCGTGCAACCACCCGGCCCGGATGAGGGGGAAGCGCTTTGCGGAACCATCGCGTCGCCATGCTGGGACTCCTGGCCTACGCCGCGGGGCTGGCGACGGTGGCCTTGTGGCCGCAGCCCGTGGACCGCCCAATCGCAGGGCTACTGGGGAGTGCGCTGCAGGGGCTGCACCGCCGGGGCGTCCCCGACTGGGTGAACTACGGCTTCATAGAGTCCGCGGCGAACGTGCTGCTCTTCATCCCGCTGGGCGCCCTTGTGGCCTGGGTTGTCGGAAGGGGCTGCTGGTGGGTTGGCGGGGTCGCCGGGCTGCTGGCGTCGAGCGCCATTGAACTCACCCAGTTCCTTTTCCTGCCCGCCCGTTACGCTACGCTCGCCGACGTGCTGGCGAACACCGTGGGGGCCGTGCTTGGCGCTTTTTTGGCCCTGCTGCTGATGCGGCGTCTCGGGTCTGTCCGAAACCGGGCACCAGCACGTACTCTGTGATCACACCATCAGGGGGAGGATCTCGGCATGCGGATCTCGGTTATCGGTTGCGGCTACTTGGGCGCTGTTCACGCGGCGTGCATGGCCAAGCTGGGTCATGACGTGGTCGGCATCGACCTCGACGAAAGCAAGATAGACCGGTTGTCCCAGGGACGGGCCCCGTTCTATGAACCCGTGCTCGACGAGCTCCTCTCCGAAGTCGAGGCATCCGGCCGGCTGCGGTTCACCACCGAAATGTCCGCCGCCCGCGGATCCGAGGTTCACTTCATCTGCGTCGGCACCCCGCAAAAACGGGGGGAAAACGCAGCGGACTTGCGCTTCGTGAACGCGGCCGTGGACGGGCTGGGCGCCCACGTCGCTCCCGGTGACGTCATCGCCGGAAAATCCACGGTGCCGGTAGGGACCGCCGCCCGGCTTGCCGAGCTGCTCGCGGAGAAGGAGCCCGGTGCCACGCTGGTCTGGAATCCGGAGTTCCTGCGCGAAGGCCACGCCGTCACTGACACCTTGAACCCGGACAGGTTCGTCTACGGTCTCCCGGACGGCAGTGAAGACCACCCCGCCGTCGCGGTTCTGGACCAGGTTTACGCGACGCCGCTCGCCAGCGGGACACCGCGGCTGATCACGGACTACGCCACGGCAGAACTCGTCAAGACCGCCGCGAATTCGTTTCTCGCCACCAAGATCTCGTTCATCAACGCAATGGCCGAGGTCTGCGAGGCGACCGGCGGCGACGTGACCAAGCTGGCGGACGCAATTGGCCTCGACGACCGGATTGGCCGGAAATTCCTCAATGCCGGTATCGGTTTCGGCGGAGGGTGCCTGCCCAAAGACATTCGCGCGTTCATGGCCCGTGCCGGCGAGCTGGGAGCGGATCAGGCCTTGACCTTTCTGYGCGAGGTGGACGCGATCAACATGCGGCGCCGGACC
>NZ_JBFRFD010000688.1:0-1532 GCF_052114645.1 Arthrobacter sp. 2YAF22_2 | reverse complement strand
TGCCGTGGTTGACCGCGTTGTTCAAGAAGAGGACCTTCGCGGGCTCGATGAAGATGCTCGTGAAGGGCAGCAGGCCGTTGTGGACCAGGAACTCGACGACGGCGCTGGCGCCGTTGCTGAAGGCCTTCACCACCGGGCCGATCACCAGCATGCCGAAGATGGCCATGATGGCGGCGACGATGCCCGCGGTGAAGTTGTCGATCAGCATCTCGAAGCCGGGCTTGACCTTGTTCTCCCAGAGGCTTTCGATCTTCTTCATGATCCATGCCGTCAGCGGGCCCATGATCATGGCGCCGATGAACATCGGGATGTCTGTTCCGACGATCACGCCCATGGTGGCGGCCGCGCCGACGACGCCGCCGCGGACGCCGTAGACCATGCGGCCGCCGGTGTAGCCGATCAGGAGCGGCAGCAGGTACGTGATCATCGGGCTGACCAGTTTGGCCAGGTCCGTGTTGGGGGTGAAGCCTGCGGGGATGAAGAAGGCGGTAATGATGCCCCAGGCAATGAAGGCGCCAATGTTGGGCATGATCATCCCGGAGAGGAAGGTGCCAAATTTCTGGACGCCGACCCGCACGCTGCTTCGGGGTTTCGCAACTGTCTCTGTTGCCATCTGATTTCCTAACCGTGATTCCTGCTGCACCGCAGGTTTGGCCGATATTTTCGACGAGCTAGCTGGTGGAACTGGTGGAGATCCGGTGAAGCCATTCAAGGAAGAGCTTGAGTTCGGAGCTGGAGAGCTGGTCCGAGTGCGAAGCCTGCAGCGCAGCATTCAGCGCGATGGCAGCCACCACCACCGGGGATTTCCCGGTGTCCTCCGGCGCGGCCTCCCGGGCCTGCTCCGTGGAGACCGCGAAGATCATCGCGTCGCGGGTCATGACCGAGAGTTCAAGGTTGCGCTCCGGCGCCTTCTCCGTGATCAGCATGAGGGTCACGCCCACATTGGCGGCCAGGATGCTCCGGGCCGCCTCCCTCGGCGGGACAGCGAGCTGGCCGGCCACCGCGGCCTTGTTCAGCATTTCCTCCATCAGCGCCTCGGCGTCGGCGACGACGGCGGGACGGCTTTCCGGGCGGATGTTACCGAACATGACAAGGTAGAGTTCCGGCTGCTTGAGCCCGAACTGGACGTGCTGGTCCCACATCCGCCGGATGTCCTCCAGCGGCATGCCGGACGGGGCGAAGTCGCGTTCACCGGCCACGTATTCCTCGAAGCCCGCGGCCACGACTGCGTCAAACAGCCCTTCCTTGTCCCCGAAGTGGTGATAGAGGGTGGGGGCGGTCACCCCTGCCAGCTGGGTGATCTGGCGGGTGGAAACGGCGGCCCCCCCGGACTTGGCCAGCAACCCGGCGGCTGCGCGGAGCAGCCGGGTTTTGGGCGGTAGCTGGCCAATGGTACTCATGACCGCTACCCTAGCACCTATAGCAATGCTATATGAAGTGCATCACAGGCACTTTTTTCAGGTACCGCTTTTCAAGTACAGCGAGCTGCAGGTTGACGTAGCGGACAGCCGCGGGAAGTCTAGGATGCAGCG
>NZ_JBFRFD010000687.1:0-1534 GCF_052114645.1 Arthrobacter sp. 2YAF22_2 | reverse complement strand
AAGGTTTTGCAGACCTYTGCCTTACCACTTGGCTATGCCACCATGCTTAATTTGTCTTTCTACTTATTAAAGAGGGGATAATCGGAAAATATCAAAAAATCCAAACAAAAAGTTAGGATAAACCTGACTTTTTTTATTTCTTATGGTTGAGCGTTTTTAAATGATCCAATCAATAATTTAAAAGAAGTTGTGAGAAAGTAAAAATAGGGCACTCTAGGTGTCCTATTTTTGATACAATATGTGTAAATATTCTGTATTTTAGGAAGGTGAGAGTGGAAATATGAAAGGAATAAGCCTTTATGTATTAGCAATTATACTCGCATCACAAATCTTTTTTGCATTTTATTATATTCAAAGATTACAAGTACAAAATTACCTATTGTGGTCAATAATATCAATCATTGGTGTCTTCGTTTCCGTAATTGCCTTGAAAAACTTCAAAAGAATACCTAGAAATACAGTTATATTGTCCTCTATTGTCGTATTCAGCAGCCTTGGAACTTTGTGTGTACTAGGTTTTCAATACTATCTTTCAAGTTTTATGGGATAAAGTGAAAGGAAGGCAGAATTACTGCCCTCCTTTTTTGATTAATTACAAGACTTAAGACGAGCCCATTCAGAAACCATCCACCAACCTGGATCACTTGCATTGTTTGCACAAACAGAAAGGTCTCTATCGCAACCACAGTTGCCTTCACCAAAGTTGTTATAGCAGCGGTCATGGTTTCGGCAGCAAGAATCAAGTGTATTGATTACTGCTTTGCTTTCGCCTCCGCAACCTTTACCACAATGGTTATAGTAGTAATACTTACCATTTCCAGAATTAAAGAATACTAAGCATCCATCATACCAAGCTTCTTCTTTGATCTCGTCTGAAGATTCCTCAGCACCCTTTTGATTTTTAAGTTCTTCAACAAATCCAAAGTGTGCTGGATCGTGAGAAACTTCTTGCTCAATAAATACTTTTCCACCTTGCACAATTGCATGATGAATAGCTTTTTTGCCATCTTTTTCAACAGTAAAAATAGCTTTAATTTGTACTTCACCGTTCTCATACTGTACTCCTTGGACGATAGCCTCATCAGCTAAAGTTACAAATACAGCGTTAGTAGCTGCTTCTGATTCTTTGTCTCCAAAAATGATTTCAAAAGCATCTTTGCTTTTAATTTCACCAATTGTTTGATGACGTTCGATTTCAGCCACTAGTAATGCATACTCTGGGTTGCTATCTAATGTTGTAACAAGTGTGTTTTGCTTTTCTACTTGTAATTCTTTTGCTTTTACTAACATTTTTCATTCCCCTTTTCTGTTCTTTATTGCCTTACACTTATTAAAGAGTGTTATTTGGAATAAAATCAAAATGAGCTGAAATAAATAATGAGAAATTAAAAGGCAACGCGATAATTGTATTCGCGTTGCCTTTGTATTAAGCCGCTATTATTTTTTGTTCTAATAACAATGTAAAGCTTACAATTTCTTTGTTGTCTTGAAGTGCATACATCATTTCAACTTCACCATTGGAATACGATAGTAT
>NZ_JBFRFD010000686.1:0-1540 GCF_052114645.1 Arthrobacter sp. 2YAF22_2 | reverse complement strand
ATTGCGAGAACCGGTGGATTTCCACCGGCGGCGGGGGCTACAACGTGATCACGGTGGTCCCGAGGTCCTGGAGCCACCTGATCGCGATTGCGGCCGGCCGCCCGGTCCCGCTCCGGACCCCCGTCCCGGAGGACTGGCGGCACTACGTGCAGGAGAAGTACGGGGCCAAGTACGGGGTGGAGCCGCCCACGGTGATGGGCGACGACGTCGACCTCTGGTGGCGCTCGTGGGAGGTCGGCTTCGACCCCAACGACGAGGTGGACCGCACCGTCATGGCGACCCGCAAGGAAGTTTTCCCGCTCTACGGACTGGATCCCTGGTTCGACTGAGCCCTCCCATCGGGGCCGCCGGGAGCGCCGGGCGGCCCCGCCGGCGGACGTCCGCAACTGGTGGATGCCATCCGGCGTATATGTCGCTAGTGTGGAGGGCATGGTGACAGACGACGTATTTGCCGTCATTGCTGAGGCAACCCGGCGCGACATTCTGGTGTCCCTCCGCGAGGGGGACAAAGCGGTAGGGGAACTGGTCCAGGAGCTCGAAGCGAGCCAGCCCACCATATCCAAGCACCTCAAGGTCCTGCGCGAAGCGGACCTCGTCAGCATGCGCGCCCAGGGCCAGAAGCGCTACTACGCCTTGAACCCCAAGCCGCTGGCCGGCGTCGCCAGCTGGCTCGAGACTTTCGACGTCGGCCGCCCGGCCGCTGCGGAACCGACACCCCCGCCCGCTGCCGCCGCACCAACGGGTCCGGACACCCTTGCCGCCGCGGCTGCACAGGCTGCGCCAGCGGTCCCGGAACGGAGCGCCGGCGGTGTGCTGAGCCCGGCAGTGGCCATCCCGGTCGGCACCGCGGCGGAGGATTCGAAACCACAGCAAATCGGCCGCTCGGTGGGCCGGGCCGCCACAAGGGCCGCGGATCTGCTCGCCAGCCTGCCGAAGTTCGGCCGCAAGAAATAGCCCCTGCCTGTCCGTCACCCGCCCGGCGTCACAAGCGCCCGGCCGTGGCGCTCAAATGGCATTCCCGGCCCGGCGCGGTGCAGTATGGAAAGGCTATATTGTTGCGCCCAACCACGGGCGCCCAGGGTTAGGGAGTTACATGGACGCGCGGCTAGAAGCTGTCCGGGACACGGTACTAGCGCGGAATCCCGGCGAAACCGAATTCCACCAGGCGGTCACAGAAGTCTTCGAGAGCCTCGGGCCCGTGCACGACCGGCACCCCGAATTCCTGGAAGCCGCCATCCTGGAACGGCTCTGCGAGCCCGAGCGGCAGATCATCTTCCGGGTGCCCTGGGTGGACGACGCCGGACGCGTCCAGATCAACCGCGGCTTCCGGGTGGAGTTCAACTCGGCCCTGGGTCCGTATAAGGGCGGCCTGCGGTTCCATCCCTCGGTCTACCTGGGCATCGTCAAGTTCCTGGGCTTCGAGCAGATCTTTAAGAACGCCCTGACCGGCATGCCGATCGGCGGCGGCAAAGGCGGTTCCGACTTCGACCCCCGCGGCCGCAGTACGTCACCAACGTTATGAACGAGGACCTCATCACCC
>NZ_JBFRFD010000685.1:0-1546 GCF_052114645.1 Arthrobacter sp. 2YAF22_2 | reverse complement strand
GCCCAAGACGCGGCACAACAGGCGCTCGGCRCCGCCACCGTCGCCCTGGGCCTGCCGAAACGACTGGATGGGCTTGTCACCAGAATTGAGGACGGTACCTTTTCGGTGCCCAACCCTCGTCTCGAGCGGCAGGTGGCGCGGCTTGACCGCACCGTACAGCGGTCCGCATCGGCACTGGTGTTCGGGGCCTTGCTCATCGCCGGTTCGGTGGTCCGAGCGGACGACACGGTGCTCGGCAACATCCTGATGATCGCATCGGCGGTTCCATTGCTGCACGGACTATGGGTGGGACGCCGCCGTCTTTGATGGCCAATGCCCTCCTCCTGATCGTCCGATGTTGCCGCGGGACCGACCGGCCAGGTGAACCGACGGTGAACTTCCCGGGCGGGGCGTGACTTTCGAAAGTCAGCATGCTTATGGTTGGTCCGTGCGATCGGGCAGGCCGAACACCGGCCCGCGCGTAGGAGGGTCCTTGGGGGACCCTCTTCGCGTGTCAGGACCCGGCTCGCGCATCCGGCCCGATCGGTGCGCGGCCGAGAGCCGGTCCTCTGCGCGCTGCGCGCCGGGCCCATCCGAAATCGCGCAGTGAACATTGCATTTCGGCCAACGAGTAACTTTTCCGGCTCCGCGGGCGATTACCGCTGCGGTGGGCCGGCCGAGTCTCCTCCGGTGGCGCGGGAAGCCGGTCCTGACGATGAAGGAATTCGACGTGAACTTTTCAAGACGCAACTTCCTAGGCGTGGCCGGGACCGCTGCGGCCACGGCCCTGGCCACGGGCGGCACGCTCCGCGCGGCGACTGCCGCAACGCCCCCGCTCCCGGCACCCGGCGCCTCCGGAATTGACCACATCATTGTGGTGATGATGGAGAACCGCTCCTTCGACCACTTCCTGGGCTGGCTGCCGGGGGCCAACGGCAAGCAGTCCGGGCTGAGCTACATCGACCGCTACGGTATTCCACACTCGACTCATCACTTGACCGATTTCCAGGGCTGTGGCCACCCGGACCCGGACCACTCCTACGAGGGCGGCCGGATCCAATACAACAACGGCAAGAACAACGGCTGGCTCCGGGCCGGCGAGAACGACGAATTCGCCGTCGGGTACTACGACGCCGCCGACCTGGACTTCTGGCGGCAGGCCGGTCCCGACTGGACGGTCTGTGACCAGTACTTCGCGGCGACCATGGCCGAAACCTACCCCAACCGGTTCTACCAGCACGCCGCCGCGACCGACCGGCTCCATAACTCCACAGTCACGTCCACCCTGCCAACGATTTGGGACCGGCTGGCGGCGGCCGGAGTGACCGGCAAGTACTACTACGGCGACATCCCCTTCACCGCGCTCTGGGGCACCAAGTACCTCGGGATGTCACATCACTACTCCGAGTTCCTCACCGACTGCTCCGCCGGAACGCTGCCCGCAGTGTCCTTCGTGGACCCGCGGTTCACCGACGAAGGCTCCGGCACCTCCGGGGACGACCACCCGCACGCCGACATCCGGTCCGGCGAAACCTTCCTCGCCGAGGTCTACGACGCGGTCACAACC
>NZ_JBFRFD010000684.1:0-1547 GCF_052114645.1 Arthrobacter sp. 2YAF22_2 | reverse complement strand
GCTCTCCTACGACATCACGGCCCCGTCCGATGACGCCTCGTGGGCGCCGGAAATCACCCACGAATACCTGGAGAAGATCCTCGAAGGCTTCGACGAGCGGATCGTCCAGGTGGCCCGCGAACTCGACCTGAGCCAGGTGACCAGCCGTTCGGTGTTCGACATCGATCCCCTCGACACCTGGCACACCGACTCCGTCACGCTGCTCGGCGACGCTGCCCACGCGATGCTCCACCATCAGGGCCAGGGCGCCAACTCGGCGATCCTGGACGCTGGCGGATTCGCCGACGCGCTCCTGGAGGCCGGCTCCGTCAAGGAAGCGCTCGCACTCTTCGAGGCCACCCGCAAGCCGCTGACGGATGAGCTGCAGCGTGTGTCGCGCCAAGGCTGGCACGCCGACGCGGTCGAGTCCGCCTTCCCGGCCAACCAGTAAGGCGGTAACCCACGATGCCAATCCACCCGCAGATCGCGGAGATCCTCACCCACATCCCGCCCTCGGACGGCACCCGCCCGGAGCCGGCTGCGATGCGGTCCGCCGAACAGGAGCGGGTCCCCGCTGTGGCGGACCGGCTGCCGCTCGCCGCCGTCGAAGACACAACGGCCGGGACGCCAACCGGTGACGTCCCTGTCCGGATCTACACGCCCGCAGAGGCCGACTCGTACGGGGTGATCGTCTACTTCCACGGCGGCGCGTTCTACCTCGGCGACCTCGAAACCCACGACGGCGTCGCGCGTGCACTCGCCAGGGAATCCGGCTTCAAGGTGGTCTCGGTGGATTACCGGCGCGCCCCCGAAGCCGCGTTCCCTGCCGGGCTGCAGGACTGCTACGGCGTGGTCCGCTGGGTGGCAGAGAACGGCGGTTCCCTCAAATGGAACGGGAAGTCCCTGGCCGTCGCCGGGGACAGCTCGGGCGCGAACTTCGCCGCGGCCGTCGCAGCGATGGCACAYGACGAGGGCTTCGTGGGCATCACCCACCAGGTGCTGTTCTACCCGTCGGTCGACCTTGACTTCGACGTCGACCGGTACACCTCCCTACAGGAGAACGCACGCGGGTACGGGCTGGAGACGGTCGGCCTGAAGCCATGGAACTCGTTTTACCTGGAC
Source organism: Arthrobacter sp. 2YAF22_2 (assembly GCF_052114645.1). NCBI lineage: Bacteria > Bacillati > Actinomycetota > Actinomycetes > Micrococcales > Micrococcaceae > Arthrobacter > Arthrobacter sp. 2YAF22_2. The sequence goes on along the minus strand of NZ_JBFRFD010000684.1, from coordinate 446 downwards.
AGCGGCGCGGACCCGGCGGATCCGCTGGTCTCTCCGATCAAGCGCGACAACCTCGCCGGCCTTCCGCCGGCACTGATCATCACCGCCGAGTTCGACCCGCTGCGGGACGAAGGCGAGCTGTACGGCCAGCGCCTGACGGAGGCCGGCGTCGACACGACGGTCAGCCGCTACGCGGGCGCCAACCACGGCTTCGTCCAGAACTTCTCCTGGATTCCCGAATTCCACCGTGCCTTCGAGGAGACGGCCGACTTCCTCAACGGGAAGTGAGCCCACATTAGGGTCCACGCCCACCGCCTCACCCTCGGCGGCACGAATCTTCGGATTGGTGCCGCCGAGCTGTCTCCGGACAACTTCCTATCGAAACGTGTCCACTTCCGGGGCACCGTTAGCCACTTGGACCAATTAACGTGACAACGTCGCCGCACTGGCGTTCCTGTTCGTTCCGC
>NZ_JBFRFD010000683.1:0-1563 GCF_052114645.1 Arthrobacter sp. 2YAF22_2 | reverse complement strand
GGCCGCCGTCGTTGCGTCCCCTGCTTCTTTGGGTCCCTCGGTGGGATGATGGTGGGGTGATCCCCGATGATGACCGTGCCCTGGTCCGCAGCACCGAGTTGACGCGCTTCCGGCTTGCCCCGAATCCTGGCCCGATGAGCCTGCACGGCACCAACTCCTATGTGCTGGCCGCGCCCGGTTCAGCCGGCGTCGTTGTGGTGGACCCTGGCCCTCTCGACGAGGAGCACCTGCACGAGCTGATGCAGTACGGTGCGGTGGAACTGATCCTCATCACGCACCGCCATGCCGACCACACCGCCGCCGCGAAGCGCTTCGCCGAGCTCACCGGCGCCCCCGTCCGCGCCGTCGACCCCGCGCACTGCCACGGCGGCGAGCCGCTCCGGGAAGGCGAGGTGCTGCACGCGGCCGGGGTGGAAATCCGGGTGCTGTCGACGCCGGGCCACACCTCCGACTCGGTCTGCTTCCACCTTCCGGCGGACGGTGCCCATGGGGCTGTCCTGACCGGGGACACCATTTTGGGCGTCGGCACCACCGTCCTGGACTATCCCGATGGCACCCTGGGGGATTATCTTCACTCGCTGGACCGGCTGGAACGCCTGGGGCCGGCCACCGTGCTGCCCGCCCACGGGCCGATGCTCCCGGCGTTGGACAGCATCGTCCGTGCCTACCGCGACCACCGGCAGGACCGCCTCGCGCAGATCCGCGGCGCGCTCGAAGAACTTGGCGAGGGAGCCGGGGTCCATGCCGTGGCGGACGCCGTGTACGCTGCCGTCGACCCGGCTGTGCGGCCGGCCGCGGAACTGTCCGTTGCCGCGCAGCTGGACTACCTGCGCTCCGCCCCCAACTAGCTCGCAGTAGGTGTCGTTCTCAGCGCTCATATCGACAACAAATGCGAGTCAGTTGGGACGGTAGGCTAGGACCCATGCGTATCGCCCGGTTTGTAGTCGATTCTGATCCCATGTACGGCATTGTGGAGGGCCAGCCCGGCAGTGAGGAAGTCACCGTCATCAACGGCGACCCCTTCTTCCACGGCGTGGAACGGACCACCGTCAAGCACCAGTTGGAGGACGTCCGCCTCCTCGCGCCGATCATCCCGCGCAGCAAGGTCATCGGCGTCGGCCGCAACTTCGTCGAACACGCCCACGAGCTCGGCAACGAGGTACCGGCGCAGCCGCTGCTGTTCTTGAAGCCCAACACCTCGGTGATCGGGCCCAACGATCCGATCATCCTGCCGGAGTTCTCCGATGAGGTCTCGTTCGAAGCCGAGCTGTGCGTAGTGATCGGCCGGATCTGCAAGGACGTCCCGGAAGAGCGGGTCGACGACGTCGTCTTCGGCTACACCTGCGGCAACGACCTCACCGCGCGGGACGTGCAGAAGACTGACCTGCAGTGGGCGCGGGCCAAGGGCTTCGACACCTCCGCGCCGCTGGGCCCGTGGATCGAGACCGAACTGGACACCGAGGACCTGCAGATCCAGGGCCGGCTCAACGGCGAGCTCCGCCAGGACGGCAGCACCAGCCAGATGATCCGCGGCGTCCGTGAGCTCGTGTCGATCGTCTCGCA
>NZ_JBFRFD010000682.1:0-1578 GCF_052114645.1 Arthrobacter sp. 2YAF22_2 | reverse complement strand
CGTCGTAGCCGTGGGCCTTGAGCGTGATGCGGAGCGCCCTCAGCAGGTGCGGGTCGTCATCGACCACCAGGACGGCGGTCATCCGGCGTCCGGCCCGGGCGTGAGCGGCAGTGTATGGCGGCGGCGCCCGAGGACCGACTGGGGCTCCACCGGGGCTTGGGCACGGCGTGCGTCGAAGGGCGTGCCGGCGGTCAGGGGAAGCCGGATGACCATGGTCAATCCGCCACCTGGTGTCTCCTCCGCGGCCAGGCTTCCGCCCATGGCTTCGGTGAATCCTTTCGCGACGGCCAGTCCGAGTCCGATCCCGGTGGTCTGCTGCGTGTCATCGAGCCGCTGGAACGGACGGAACATATCGACCACCCTCTCCGCCGGGACGCCCCGGCCGTGGTCGATGATCCGCAACTCGCCAGCAGGACGCCGGTCGAGAATCGCTGGGCTGAGGCCGCCGGCCGTCCCTACCAGGACAATATCTGAATCCGGGGCGTATTTCACCGCGTTTTCGACGATGTTCGCGATGACCCTTTCCAGCATTCCCGGGTCCGCTTCGATCTCGGGCATGTTGGCGGGCATGTCGACCCGAACCGTGCCCTCTGGGACGGCGCTGAGGGCTGCCGGGATCACCTCGAACCAGCGCACCGGCCTGAGCAATGGATTCACGGCATCCGAGGTGATCCGGGACATGTCCAGCAGGTTGCCGACAAGGGCGTCCAGGCGGTCCGAGCACTCCTCGATCGTTGCGAGCAGCTCCTGCTGCTCATCCGGCGTGTACCGGGTGCCGTCATGGCGAAGGCCGCCGACGGCGAGCTTAATCCCGGCCAGCGGGGTGCGCAGGTCGTGGGATACGGCGCGCAGGATGGAGGTCCGCATCGTGTTGCTCTCGGCCAGGCGCAGCATCTCCCGGCGGCTGGCAACGAGCTGCTGGCGCTCAAGCTGGGCCGCCAAATGGACGCCAAAGACCCCCAAGAGTCGCCGGTCACTCGCCGGCAGGATCCGCCCGAACAGCACCACGCGCGTGGAGGCATCGATCTCCTCGACGTTCTCACCCCTTGCGTCGCCGCCCCGCACTCCCTCCACATCAGCCGGGACCTCGCCCGCCGTGGCGAGCAACCGCCATGGTGGTCCGCTGCCCGCGCCCGCGGTGCCGGCACCRCCGTCGGACTCACGGGTGAACAACGCGGTGCCCCTGACTTGGAAGACATCCAGCGCCTGCTCCAACAGCGCCTGGACGGTGTCCTCCGACCCGGCGGCGCCGCGGGTCAAATCACCCAGCGTCGTGGCCTCGGCACGGGCTCGGGCCGCCTCCTTGGAACGGCGGGCAGAAAGGTCGACGACGACCGCGACGGCTGCCGAAACGCCCACGAACACCAGCAGGGCGAGGAAGTTCTGCGGATCCCTGATAGTCAAGTTGCCGAGGGGCGGGGTTGAGAAGTAGTTCACCAGGAGGCTGCTCCAGAGCGCGGCGAGAATGGCAGGCCAGAGGCCTCCGACGAGGGCTACGGCAATCGACCCGCTAAGCTGCACCAGCATCACGGTGGCAACGTTCCGTCCCGGGTTGAGGAACAGCAGGAAGAGCTGCAG
>NZ_JBFRFD010000681.1:0-1578 GCF_052114645.1 Arthrobacter sp. 2YAF22_2 | reverse complement strand
GCTCACGCTGTCCCAGTAGCCGGGCATGCCGGGCAGCAGCAACGGCCGCCGCGGGTCCGCTCGCGCCAGCGGTTCCACCAGCTGCATGGCGATGTTGCGGATCAGGCTGCTGCCCTGCAGCTCCAGCCACGGCGCATTCAGGATCAGGGTGCCCAGTGCCCCCGGATTCCGGTCCGCCCACAGCGCCGCCACCAGGCCCCCCAAGGAATGCGCGAGCAGGTGGACCGTCGGCGCGCCGGAATGGCCGGTGCGGGCGGCGACGTCGGCCGTGATGGCGGCAAGGGCGGCCGCGAGGTCCTCGTCGTAGACCGCCAGGTCGGCCGTGTAGCCGGGGGTCTGCCAATCCCGCAGGCTGCGCCCGAACTTGCGCAGGTCCAGGGCATAGAAGTGGAAGCCGCCGGCCACCAGCCGCTCGGCGAGTTCGGTTTGCAGGAAGTAGTCGGCCCAGCCGTGCAGGTAGAGGACCACGTTCGGCGGTGCATCCGTGGCCGGGCGGCCCGGGGCGGCAGAACGCACCAGGGTGGCGACGACGGGCCCTTCGTCGTCCGGGCACAGGCCCAACTCCAAGGACTCGAAGCGTCTTCCCAGCGCATCCTCCTGCCAGCGCGGCTGCGCCGCGGGGCCCCTCACGCCTGGACCTCTCACGTCCGGACCCCTCACGCGGTGCCGCCGTCGGCCGGGCCGTAGGCGCGGATCCAACGAGCCAGCCGCGCGTAGGCGTCGGCGCGGACTGCAGGCGCCGAGAGGAACACATCGTGCAGGGCGCCGTCGATCCGTTCCAAGGTCACGGTGCGTCCCAGGCTCAAGGCGCGCAGGGCGATCGTGTTGACGTCCAGGACCGCGTCGGAGCGCCGCATCGACTCCTGCCAGAACATGCCGTTGGCGCTGGCGCCGGAGATCAGCACCAGGATGGGCGCATCGATCTTCAGCCCCCGGGCCACCCGGGACTGGCCGGTCAGGACGGCGCTGAGCCAGCCGGCCCGCACCGGAAAGGCCTGCGGTGGCCGGTAGTTGTCATCCAGGAGCCATTCGCCTTCGGCGGCGTTGCTGATGCTGCGCCAGTAGAAGGCGCGCTCGGGGAGCCTGATCACGGACTCGGGCCGGAAGCGGGCCCACGGCCCCAGCATGGTCTTCGCGGCCCGCCGGAGGGCCGGGCTGCCGTGCATTTCGAGCCAGGGGCTGTCGAGGACAAGCTGGGCGATGCCTCCCGGGTGCCGGCTTGACCACAGGGCCGCGATGAGTCCGCCGGTGGAGTGCCCCATCAGGGTCACCGGCGGGGACGGTGAGCCCTTCGGTGCCAGTGCTTCGATGATGCCGAGCGCGGCGGTGATCTCGGCGTCGTAGTCGGCCAGATCCGCCACGTAGCCGCCGTGGATGCCGGGCCGCAGGCTCCGGCCGTGGTTGTGCATGTCTAGCGCGAAGAACGCGAAGCCCTGGCCAGTCCAGAACTTCGCGAGCTCCTCGTTGAAGAAGTAGTCGCTCCAGCCGTGCAGGAACAGCACCGCCCGCCGCGGAACCCGGCCGGCGCCGGCGGCGGGGACGTGCCGCACCAGCGTGGCCGTGCGTACGACGCCATCC
>NZ_JBFRFD010000680.1:0-1593 GCF_052114645.1 Arthrobacter sp. 2YAF22_2 | reverse complement strand
GTACCAGCCCGAGGTGCTGCTGATGGACGAGCCGTTCGCCGCAGTGGATGCGCAGACCCGCGCGGACCTGGAGGACCTGATCAGGGCCATCTGGAAGAAGTTCGGGGTGACGGTCCTCTTCGTCACCCACGACATCGACGAGTCGGTCTACCTTGGCGAACGGGTTATCATCCTGTCCAGCTCCCCGACAGTCGTCCAGGAGGACATCGTGATCGACCTTCCGGTGGACCGTGACCAGTTGGAGACCCGGTCCCTTCCGCGCTTCACGGAACTCCGCCACCACGTGTACGAGCAGATCCAGCTCGCCAAGAAGGGTCATCGGCCCGCCGCAGCAGGCGCTGCCGCCGGTTCGTCGGGGCCTGCGTAGCGTCGCGGAGACAGAAAGAAACACCCCGCCACGGACAGTCCGTGGCGGGGTGTTTTCGTTGTGGCCAGGGGCCGACGGCGGAAGCTACAGCTTGTTGGCTRCCTCGGCGTCGGATTCTGCCTGGCCTGCACCGAGGTTGGCGCGCAGCTTGGCGCCGAGCTCGGCGTCGACGTTGGTCCAGTACTGGATGGCGCGTTCCTTGATGGCGGGGCTCTTCACGCCGCCCACGGCGCCGGTGATGGTGTCCAGCAGGCGGGCCTTGGCGCCGTCGTCGAACACTTCGCGGTACAGCGTGCCGGCCTGGCCGAAATCGCCGTCCTCGGCGTGCAGGGAGTGTGCGGAGAGCGTCAGCTCGCCGTCGTTCTCCCAGCCGCCGGCCGGGCTCTGCGGTTCCACGGCAGCCGGGCCGCCGAAGGAGTTCGGCGCGTACACCGGGACCGACGGAGCGTTGAAGTGGTACCGGCCGGCGCCGTCCTGGCTGTAGTTGTTGACCTGGCTCTTGGGCAGGTTCACCGGGAGCTGAGCGTGGTTGGTGCCCACGCGGTAGCGGTGTGCGTCGGCGTAGGAGAAGATGCGGGCCTGGAGCATTTTGTCCGGCGACGCGGCGATGCCCGGCACGAAGTTCGACGGCGCAAAGGTGGCCTGTTCGATCTGCGCGAAGTAGTTCTCGGGGTTCTTGTTCAGCTCCATGGTGCCCACGTGGATCAGCGGGTAGTCGGAGTGCGGCCACACCTTGGTGAGGTCGAACGGGTTGAAGCGGTAAGTCTTGGCGTCCTCATAAGGCATAACCTGGACGTGYAGCTCCCAGGACGGGAAGTTGCCCGCCGCGATGTTCTCCTGCAGGTCGCGGATGTAGAAGTCCGCGTCCGAGCCGGCCAGTTCTTCAGCCTGGTCGCCGGTGATGGCCTTGACGCCCTGGTTGGATTTGAAGTGGTACTTGACCCAGAAGCGCTCGCCCGCGGCGTTGATCCACTGGTAGGTGTGCGAGCCGTAGCCCTGCATTTCGCGCCAGGAAGCCGGCAGGCCGYGGTCGCCCATGAGCCATGTGACCTGGTGGGCCGACTCGGGGGAGAGCGTCCAGAAGTCCCACTGCATGTCGGCGTCGCGCAGGTGCGTGCCGGGGAGGCGCTTCTGGCTGTGGATGAAGTCCGGGAACTTGATGCCGTCGCGGATGAAGAACACCGGGGTGTTGTTGCCGACCAGGTCGTAGTTGCCCTCGGTGGTGT
>NZ_JBFRFD010000679.1:0-1594 GCF_052114645.1 Arthrobacter sp. 2YAF22_2 | reverse complement strand
GCGGGAGAGTCGTGCCAAACCGCGCGAGAGYTGCGGGAGCGTCGTGCCAAACCGCGCGAGAGCTGAGGGAGCGTCGGGCCAGAGCACGCCAGATCTGCGGGAGCGTCGTGACGCAGGAATGCCCGGCGTGTTCCGCGAACACGCCGGGCATTCCTGGTCAAGAAACGGCTTGGAGCGTCAGGCCACGTTGTTCTCGAAGTCGACGTTCTTGGTTTCCTTGCTCACGAACAGGGCGATCAGGGTCAGCACGGACATCACGCTGAGGTAGACACCCACCAGCACCGGGCTGCCCTTGGCCATCTCCCAGAGCCAGACGGCGATGAACGGAGCCACGGCCGCACCCAGGATGCTGGAGACGTTGTAGCTGATGGCCGAGCCCGTGTACCGGACGTTGGTCGGGAACAGTTCCGGCAGGATCGCGCCCATCGGTCCGAACGTCAGGCCCATCAGGCTGAAGCCGAGGATCAGCAGGCCCATGGTTCCGACGAAGCCGCCGCTGAACAGCGGGACGAACAGCAGGCCGAAGACGAAAATGCCTGCGGTCACGCTCATCAGCATCTTGCGGCGGCCGTACTTTTCCGCCAGCGGGCCGGACACGAGGGTAAAGATGCCGAAGAATACGACGCCGGCAATCAGCATCCACAGGAAGTCGTTGCGCGTGAAGCCGAGCCCTGGGACGAAGGCGGCGGCTGCCGCGTCCGTCATCGGCTTGCCGGCCTTCTCGGCAGCAGCCTGCGCCCCTGCCAGGGTCGGCTTGGTGCCGTAGGTCAGCGTAAACGTGGTCATCAGGTAGAAGAGCACGTAGGTGGCCAGCATGATGAACGTGCCCAGGATCAGCGGACGCCAGCTGGTCTTGAAGACGCGGCCGACAGGCAGCTTGGCGACCTCGTTGGACTGCAGGACCTTGGTGAAGGCCGGGGTTTCAATCAGCTTGAGGCGTACGTAGAGGCCGATGATCACCATGACCGCGCTGACCAGGAACGGCACCCGCCAGCCCCACTCCATGAATGCCGCAGGAGTGAGGGCGTAGCTGAAGACCAGGAACAGCACGTTGGCGATGATGAAGCCGATCGGCGCACCGAGCTGAGGGAACGTGCCGTAGATGGCGCGCTTGTTGGCCGGGGCGTTCTCGGTGGCCAGCAGGGCCGCGCCGCTCCATTCACCGCCGAGGGCCAGGCCCTGGGCAAAGCGCATGACGACCAGCAGCGCCGGCGCCCAGAACTCCCAGCCCGGAACCAAGGCGGTGGGCAGGCAGCCGATCAGGAAGGTGGCAACACCCATCGTCAGCAGGGAGGCGACGAGGGTGCCCTTGCGGCCGAACTTGTCACCGAAGTGGCCGAAGACGATCGAGCCGAGCGGGCGCGCGACGAAGGCGACGCCGAAGACGGCGAAAGAGCTGAGCAGCTGGGTGGTCTCGTTCTGGCCCGGGAAGAAGAGCTTCGGGAAAACCAGCACGGCGGCTGTGGCGTAGACATAAAAGTCGTAGAACTCAACGGTGGTGCCGATCAGGCTGGCGACGATCACGCGGCCGCGCGAGTTCACCTGCTTGGCCCCATTCTTCGTCGACGTGGCAGTGGATGACATGTGGTGACGC
>NZ_JBFRFD010000678.1:0-1596 GCF_052114645.1 Arthrobacter sp. 2YAF22_2 | reverse complement strand
GCACCTGTTCGGCACCGACCGGCTGGGCCGGGACATCTTCTCCCGCCTGCTCTACGGTTCCCAGTCCTCGCTGATGATCGGCCTGGGTGCGGTGGCGCTGGCCGTGGCGGCCGGAGCCCTGCTGGGTTCCCTGGCCRCGACGTCCAGCAAGGCCGTGAACGAGCTGATCATGCGCCTGATGGACATCCTGATGGCCTTTCCCGGGATCGCCCTGGCCGCCGTGCTGCTGGCCGCCTTCGGCAACTCGGTGCCCACCATCATCGTCGCGATAGCGATCATCTACACCCCGCAACTGGCCCGCGTGGTCCGCGCCAACGTGCTGTCCCAGTACGGCGAGGATTATGTCCGGGCCGAGCGGGTGATCGGCGCTGGCCGCTTCTACATCCTGCTCAAGCACATCGTCCGGAACACCGCTGCCCCGGTCCTGGTGTTCGCCACCGTCATGGTGGCCGACGCCATCATCCTGGAGGCTTCGTTGTCCTTCCTCGGCGCCGGCGTCCAGGACCCCGCACCGTCCTGGGGCAACGTGATTTCCTACGGCCGCAACTTGGTCCTCTCCGGCGGGTGGTGGGCCACGACATTCGCCGGCCTCACCATCCTGCTGACGGTGCTGGCCCTGAACATCCTCGCCGAAGGCCTTACCGATGCCATGGTGAACCCGAAGCTCCGGCGCGCACCGGCGGTAAAGGACGACGACGGCTCGACCGCCGCCGTAGTGGCCATCGACACCGAGATCGGGACCTCCGTGGCCCAGGGATCCGTGGTGGAACAGCATGAGCTCGACGCCGTCCGCGACGCTTCCGGCGCTGCGGATCCGGAGTCCGGGCTGCTGCAGGACCGGAATGCCGCCCTCGCCAACCCGCACGCCCTGCTCGACCAGGAACTGAAGCTGCTGGCCGCCGTCGAAGCGGCCCGCACCGACCGGCTCCCCCAGGTCCCGGCGGGCGCAAGGCCCGTCCTCGAGGTCAAGAACCTTTCCATCCGGTTCCCCGGCCGCTTTGGTGACACGGCCATCGTGGACAACGTCTCCTTCACCGTCCGCGAAGGCGAAACCATGGGACTGGTTGGCGAATCGGGCTGCGGAAAGTCCATCACCTCCCTCGCCGTCATGGGGCTCCTGCCCAAGACCGCGAAAATCGCCGGGTCCATCACCTTCGACGGGAAGGAATTGCTCGACCCCGTGGCCGGGACCAGCAATGCCAAGGCCTACGAGGGCCTCCGCGGCCAGCACATCGCCATGGTCTACCAGGACGCCCTCAGTTCCCTGAACCCGTCCATGAAGATCAAGGACCAGCTCGAACAGCTGACCCGGCGCGGCGGCCGCAAGACCCCTACCGAGCTGCTCGAAATGGTCAAGCTCGATCCCGTCCGCACCCTGGCCAGCTACCCCCACGAACTCTCCGGCGGTCAGCGGCAGCGAGTCCTGATTGCCATGGCGCTGTCACGTTCGCCCAAGGTGGTGGTGGCGGATGAGCCGACCACCGCCCTGGACGTCACCGTGCAGCACCAGGTGGTGGAACTGCTCAACGAGCTCCGCGAACAGCTGGGCTTCGCCATGGTATTCGTCAGCCACGACCTTGCCCTCGTGGCCTCGCT
>NZ_JBFRFD010000677.1:0-1596 GCF_052114645.1 Arthrobacter sp. 2YAF22_2 | reverse complement strand
GGCCAGGGACTGACCCGGAACGCGGCCGGCCCAAGGGCGTTTGCCACGGCGCTTAGGTGAGTCGTTGCCTATTTGACGTCTGAGGGGTGCTTCGCGAGCGGCACCACCGAGATCTCCATGTAGGGGAACAACGGCAGGTTCTGCAGGATCTCGTGCAGTTCGTCGTTCGAATCGACGTCGAAGATCGAGTAGTTGGCGTATTCGCCCACCACCCGCCAGATTTCCGGCCACTTGCCGGAGCGCTGCAATTGCTGCGAATAGGCCTTCTCCGTGGCCTTGATCTGCGCAGCCTCGTTGGCGGGCAGGTCGGCGGGCAGGCTGACGTCCATATGGACCAGATACCTCATGAGTGTCCTTTCGGTAAGGGAGGTGTTATTGGTCTGAGCGGTATCGCGAGAGCTTGTCTTCGTCTACAGCGGTACCCACGCCGGGGCCCTCAGGAACGAGGATGCGTCCGCCGGTGATGGCCAACGGCTCAGCCAGCAGATCGTCGGCCATGTCGAGGTAGTTGGAAAGCTCCGCTGCGCGTTTGGCCGTGTGGGCGAAGGCTGCGCCGAAGGTCACCGAGGCGGCGGTGCCGACCTGGGTGTCGATCTGGTTGCCAATGTAGACGTCAATGCCCATGCCCTCGGCCATCCCGACGATTTTGGCCGCCTCCGTGAAGCCGGACCGGGCTGTCTTGACCGCCAGCAGGTTCGCGCCGCCGGTGAGGATCTCCCGCGCGGCTTCGCCGAGGTTGGCGGCAGATTCGTCTGCTGCGATGGGGATGGGGGAGTTGGCCACCAGGCGGCGGCGGCCCAGGACCTCGCGGGCGTCGTCGGGCTCCTCAAGAAACTGCAGGCCCAAATCCGCCGTACGGCGAAGCACCTCGGCCGCCTCATTGGCCGACCAGCCGCGGTTGGCGTCCATGTAGAGCTCGGCATCCTCGCCCAGGCCCTCCCGCAGTACCCGTGCGGCGTCGACGTCGAGGTGCAGGGGACGGCGGCCGGTCTTAAGTTTGAACGTGTTGATGCCGTACGTCTCGCGGAATTCCAGAGCCAATGCCAGCAATTCCTGGGCGGGCTTGAAGCCGAGCATGTGGGAGACGCGCAGCGAGTCCGTGTACCCGCCCAGGAGTTTCGTCACCGGCTGACCGAGGGTCTTGCCGATGGCGTCCCAGAGGGCGATGTCCACTGCCCCCTTGGCGGTCTGGTTGTGCACTGTCCGGTACAGGATTGCCTGGACCTTCTCGCGGTCTAAAATGTCGACGCCGATCAGCTGCGGAGCGAAGATGCCCTCCACCACCGCGACGATCGACTTCTGCGTCTCGCCGTAGGTGTAGGGGCGCGGCGGGGTGTCAGCGGTGCCCACCACGCCGTCATCCGTGCGAAGCCTGATGAGCACGTGGTCTGCCTCATGCACGGAACCGGAAGCAAAGTGCAGTGGATGAAGGTACGGGATCGAGTAGGGAATCGCTTCGATGGCTGCGATTTTCATGCGTTGGTAAGCCTTTCGTCGGTGGCAAACGGTGCCGGGCCGGACAACGGGGCAGGTGCCGTCGCTCCCGCGGTCGCGGTCACCACGACGTCCAGAAAGTTGTGCAGCAGCGCAGAGTGA
>NZ_JBFRFD010000676.1:0-1597 GCF_052114645.1 Arthrobacter sp. 2YAF22_2 | reverse complement strand
GTCAGCAGGCCGTCGGCGGCGGGGCGGCTGCTGACCGCCTATGACCGTCAGCTGCCCTTCACGCTGACCGCCGGCCAGAGCGCCGTCGGCAAGACCCTCGCCGAGGAACTGGCGCTGGATTCGCCGATGAACCGGCTGCTGCAGGGCGAGGTGGGCTCCGGCAAGACAATCGTGGCGCTGCGCGCCATGCTGCAGGTGGTCGACGCCGGCGGGCAGGCCGCACTGCTGGCTCCCACCGAGGTCCTCGCGGCCCAGCACTTCGACTCGATCCGGCGGACCCTCGGACCGCTTTCCCGCGACGGGCTGCTGGGCGGCCTCGGCCCGGACTCGGTCCAGGTGACCCTGCTGACCGGGTCCATGTCTACCGCCGCCCGGAAACAGGCCATGCTGGATGCGGCCTCCGGGACCGCCGGGATCGTGATCGGCACCCACGCCCTGCTCAGCGAGAACGTCTCCTTCTACGACCTTGGGCTGATTGTGGTCGACGAACAGCACCGCTTCGGCGTCGAGCAGCGGGACGTCCTGCGGTCCAAGGCCAGCAAGCCGCCGCACCTGCTGGTCATGACGGCGACGCCGATCCCGCGGACCGTGGCCATGACGGTGTTCGGCGACCTGGAGACCTCGGTGCTGGACGAACTGCCGGCCGGCCGCGCGCCGATTTCCACCCATGTGGTGGGCCTGGCCGAACACCCGGCCTGGGCGACCCGGATCTGGTCCCGCTCCCGCGAAGAGATCGACGCCGGCCACCAGGTCTACGTGGTCTGCCCCAAGATCGGCACCGACGACGACGGCGACTTCAGTCCCGGCGAGGCGGAGCCCACCGACGCGGACCTGGCCGAGAACGGCGCCCGGGAGCTCGCCTCGGTGACCGGCGTCGTCGAACAGCTGCGGGACGTGCCGGCGCTGGCCGGCATCAGCGTGGCACCGCTGCACGGCAGGCAGGATCCGGCCCTGAAGTCGGACACCATGGCCTCGTTCACCGCCAACCGCACCCAGCTGCTGGTCTCCACCACCGTGATCGAAGTCGGGGTGGACGTGCACAACGCCACCCTCATGGTGATCCTGGACGCGGACCGTTTCGGTATTTCCCAGCTCCACCAGCTCCGCGGCCGGGTGGGCCGCGGCGGGCTGCCCGGAACCTGCCTGCTGGTCACCAGCCTGGAACCGGGACACCCCAGCCGGCGCCGGCTCGACGCGGTGGCGGCCACCACCGACGGCTTCGAACTCTCGCAGGAGGACCTCAAACTCCGCCGCGAAGGCGATATCCTGGGCGCCTCCCAGTCCGGCGGCCGCTCCACCCTGAAGCTGCTGCGGGTCCTGGAACACGAAGACCTGATCGCGCGCGCCCGGCAGGACGCCCAGGCGATCGTGGCCGCGGACCCCGGGCTGGACCGCCACACCGTGCTCGCCGCGGCCATTGACGACTACCTCAACCCTGAAAAGGAGGCGTTCCTTGAACGCGGTTAGGAACGCAGTCAGAACACGCGGCGGAGCCGTCCGGGAGCTGCAACCATGAGCAGGATCATCGCCGGCGCCGCCGGCGGCACCCCGCTGGCCAGCGTCCCCGGATCCTTGACCCGGCCCACCACGGACCGGG
>NZ_JBFRFD010000675.1:0-1601 GCF_052114645.1 Arthrobacter sp. 2YAF22_2 | reverse complement strand
CACCTACCAGTCGGCGTGGCTCAAGACCCACCACCCCGAAGCCTTCCTGGCCGGACTCTGGGAACACGACCCCGGCATGTACCCCAAGCGGCTGCTGGTGGCCGAGGCCCGGCGGCTGGGGATTCCCATCCTGCCGCTGGATATCAACCGCAGCCAGGCCGAATACCGGGTGGAGCGGGTGGAAACCGGTCCGGACCGGGGCAGGCTGGGCATCCGGCTGAGTATCAACGGCATCTTCGGGCTTTCCGGCGCCGAGCTGAAACGGATCGTGGCCGGCCAGCCCTATGATTCCCTCGCGGACCTGCGGGCACGCTCCCGGATCAGCAAGCCGAGCATTCAGCGCCTGGCCCAGCTGGGCGCCTTCGACACGCTGCACCGTGCCGCCGGCGGAACCGCCAACCGGGCCGATCTGGTCCAGCACCTGCAACAGCTGCAGGGCCGGCCGCACCGCAAGGGCGTGGAGGTCATCGAGGGCCAGCTGGCGCTGCCGCTGGGCGACGTCGAACTCAAAAACCTGAAGGGCGGGCTCCCGGCCCCCACGCTGGTGGAAAAAGTCCGGGCCGAACTGGACCTGTTGGCGGTGGATGTCAGTGGGCACCTGATGGAAAGCCACCGGCCCCTGCTGGACCGGCTGGGCGTCACCACGGCGRACAAGTTGCTGGGACTGCGCAACGGCACCGAGGTGCTGGTGGCCGGGGTGCGGGTGGCCACCCAGACCCCGCCGATGCGCGGCGGCCGCCGGGTGGTGTTCATCAGCATCGACGACGGTACCGGCTGCGTGGACTCGGTCTTCTTCCATGAGGCCCAGGAACAGTCAGGGCCCCTGCTGTTCGGCACCCGGCTGCTGCTGATCCGGGGAACCACCCGGCGGACCGGGCCGCGGGGCATCAGCATCAGCGCCTCCCTGGCCTGGGACCTCAGCCGAACGGAGACCCTGCCCTTCCCTGCGACTGCCCCCGGCGGGCCCGGCGGGYCGGAAGCGCCGTCGTCGTCGGAACCCGCCGTGCCCGGCCCGCTGGACGGGATCGGGCGGAACCTGGCCATCACCGGGCTGGGAGGCTGACCGCCGGCCGGCCGCGTTGGTTGGCCCATCCTGAACCCGATAGCATGGACGAGGCTGGCTGTGGTCCCCGTACGCCACAAGCTACGAAGCCTAAAACCGTGAATAGGAGACACCCGTGTCAGATGCCCAGCAGATCACCCTTCTCGTCGACGGCGAAGAGACCAAGGTGACTACCGGGACCACCGGCGCGGAACTCTTCTTTGAGCGCCGCGACGTCGTTGTGGCCCGCGTCAACGGCGAACTGAAAGACCTGGACCAGCCGCTGCCCGAGGGCGCCACCATCGAAGGTGTCACCATCGGCTCCCCGGACGGCCTCAACGTCCTGCGCCACTCCGCCGCCCACGTCATGGCCCAGGCCGTGCAGCAGCTTCGCCCCGACGCCAAGCTCGGGATCGGTCCCTACATCATCGACGGCTTCTACTTCGACTTCGACGTCGAGGAGCCGTTCACCCCCGAAGACCTGCGCCAGCTGGAAAAGATGATGCAAAAGATCATCAACCAGAACCAGAAGTTCGTCCGCAGGGTGGTCACCGAGGAC
>NZ_JBFRFD010000674.1:0-1606 GCF_052114645.1 Arthrobacter sp. 2YAF22_2 | reverse complement strand
GCGGCCTGGCAGCGAGATCTGGCTGGTCAGGCGGGCGCCCTTGTGGCCGACCGGGTCCTTGGTGACCTGGACCAGCACGGAGTCGCCGGACTTAAGCGCGTTCTCGATCCGGCGCTGCTTGCCCTCGAGGTTGACGGCGTCCCAGTTGACTTCGCCGGCGTACAGCACGGCGTTGCGGCCGCGTCCGATATCGACGAAGGCGGCTTCCATGGATGGCAGCACGTTCTGGACCTTGCCCAGGTAGACATTGCCGATCAGCGAGTCCTGCTGGGTTTTGGAGACGAAGTGCTCGGCCAGCACGCCGTCTTCGAGGACGCCGATCTGGATTCTGTCGTCGCGCTGGCGGACGATCATCTGGCGGTCCACGGATTCGCGGCGGGCCAGGAACTCGGCCTCGGTGATGACGGTGCGGCGGCGGCCGGTGTCGCGGGATTCGCGGCGGCGCTGCTTCTTGGCCTCCAGGCGGGTGGAGCCCTTGAGCGAGGTGACGCGGTTGTTGACCGGGGCTTCGGCGGCCGCACGCGGTGCCCGGACGCGGGTCACCGTGTTGGGCGGGTCGTCGTCCCCGCCGCCGGTCAGTTCAAGGTCCTGTTCGCCGCGACGACGACGGCGGCGCCGACGCGAGGTGACGCCGTCTTCGAGGGTTCCCTCGGAGTCCTCTTCTGCTTCTTCCGAGGTGCCCTCGTCATCAGTCTCGGGCTCGCCGCCGGTGCGGCTGTTGCGGCCACGGCGGCCACGGCTGCGACGGCGACGGCGGCTGCCGGCGTCGTCGCCCTCTTCGTCGTCTTCCTCGTCAGCGTCCGCAACTGCGGCCGGGGCGGCCACCGGGGCCGGGCGGACGACAGTGCTCAGGTCCGGGGCCTGGAAGATCACCGAAGTGGCGGCGCCGGGCGCTAGGAACAAGGAGGGGACTTCGGATGATTCAGGTGTTTCGGCGGCGGCCGCCGGACTCTCCGCCGGAGCTGTCCCGACGGGGGCGGTCTCGGCGGGGGCCGACTCGGCGGGCGGGGTCTCGGCCGGTGTGATCGCGTCCTCGGCTTCGACGGCGGCCGGTACGGCCTTGGCGCGGGAAGCGCGGCGGCGGACCGGCTTCTCCGGAGCTGCGGGCGCCTCTGCGGCTGCCTCAATGGTGACCCCGGCCGGTGCGTCGCCGGCGGGGTTCGTGGTTTCCGCCGGGCCCTGGTCCGGGGTCACGGCGGGCAGTGCGTCGGGCTCGACCGTCTTCCGCGACCGGCTCCGGCGGGCCGGGGCTTTGACCGCCACGGCGGCGGTGGTTGCGGCGTCGGCTGCTACAGCCTCGGCGGCTGCGGTATCGCTGGTTGCGGCGTCGGCGGCGGCCTCAGGTTTGGGCGCGGCCTTGCGGCGGGTCCGGGTGGCCTTCTTCGGCGTCTCGGCGGCGGTTTCCGGTGCTTCCCCGGTGACGAGGGCTTCGTTGTTTCCGGCTACAAGCTGGTCATTATCCATATGTGGCGACACTCCTGCCCCTGATGCGCCGCCACATCCGGCGCCCTAGGGGGCAAATATTTGTCAACACCCGCGGGCATTGACAGAAGTCAATTGAATACCTCCAGGTTCGCACCGGCAGTGGGGTGCGGCAGCCCTGAGA
>NZ_JBFRFD010000673.1:0-1613 GCF_052114645.1 Arthrobacter sp. 2YAF22_2 | reverse complement strand
GCCCTGAGAGGCCGGCGAGATTGTGTTGAACCCGTTGATCTGTACGTCRCAACCAGGTGCCGTCCAATGGCATTGCGGGATAGGCCGGATCGAAGGATCCGAAGTATGCCCAGCTCCTCATTGGCGGTCTTTAAGACAAAGTCGCCGGACTGAAACCCGAATGTGGATCGCGTCCCAGCCAGGTTCATTGTCTCACAGGAGCCGCAAAATCAGGGCTAGGCATCGCAATCGGGCGCGTACGTTCGGCAAGGGCCATTCGGACCACCACCCAAACGCCCAACTCGGGACCCTGCTGGCCCAGTTATCCGGCACCAACGGTCGCGACGCGGGCCTCCGTGGAACGTTGGCCGCTTGGATGCCGGGCCAGCGGCTCCGCCTGCAGTGGCCCTAACTCTGTCGACCCGGCTAGCCACCCTTTTCGTCCATTCGTCGGGATTCAGGGGCCAGATCCCCCAGATCCCTGCACCCCGGGAGGACATGCCCATTGGCCGCGCATTGCACWGGGCATAACCCGAAGATGTCCATCCGCCAACCCCGCCGCGGGGCATRTCCCTAGCCGGCGACGTGCGCGGGTGGCTCTGCCGCACGGGACSCGCCTGCACCCCGGGAGGACATGCCCATTGGCCGCGCATTGCACTGGGCATAACCCGAAGATGCCCATCCGTCGGCCCCGCCGCGGGGCATGTCCTCGAGCCCCGGCCCCGGTCGGACCCGCCGGCGAACTAATGGAAAGTCACACCAGTCCGCAGGTGTGAGCGGGACATCCCGTCCGCGCCGCGGACCCAAGCACCGGCGGCGGAGGGCCACCGCCCCGGCTTCGTCCAGCCTCCGGCGATAGAATCGGGCCAAGAGCACTCCAACCCTAAGGACTGGAATCCCATGCCCAGCATCTCTCCCGCCCCCGCCCGCGGCGACGTGACCACCCCCGAGCGGGGCGCCGGTTCGGCCGCTGCGAAGCACCCGTTGCCCCTCATGACGCGTGATCGGCCGTTCGCGTGGCTCCTGGTGATCACCGGCGTCGTCGGCTGGCTCGCCTCCGGAACACTGGTCTTGGAGAAGCTGGCGGTCCTCAAAGACCCCAGCCACACCACGGTGTGCGATGTGAACCCGTGGATCTCCTGCGGGCAGGTGATGCAGACCTGGCAGAGCTCGGTCTTCGGCTTCCCCAACATGTTCATCGGCATCGTCGCGTTCGCCGTCACGATCACCACCGGCATGGGCCTCCTCGCCGGGGCCAAGTTCTCCCGCTGGTATTGGATCGGGCTGCAGGCCGGGATTACGCTGGGCTTCGCGTTTGTGGTGTGGCTCTGGTCCCAGGCGCTGTACTCGATCCACATCCTTTGCCCCTTCTGCATGATCGTCTGGGCCTCGATGATCCCCCTCTTCATCTGGGTGACCGTCCGCAACGTCAGCCATGGCGTCATCCCGATGCCCGCCCGCGCCGCGCGGATCTTGGGCGACTCGGGCTGGATCCTGACGGCCCTGCTCTACGTCGCCGTGGTTGCCACCATTTTCTTCGCGTTCATCCAGGTGTTCATCGGTACCTCCGGCTACTGAGTCCGGAAACGCCGCGAGGTGACAGCTAAGGCCAATGTTCGCACTGAACATTGGCC
>NZ_JBFRFD010000672.1:0-1614 GCF_052114645.1 Arthrobacter sp. 2YAF22_2 | reverse complement strand
CTTCTGCCCCGCAAGGTCTTTAGGAAAGCCCGCACCGGTGACGGTGCGGGCTTTTCGCGTCCCGGCCACCTGCCGTCGCCGGCGGCAGGGTAGGAGCCGCTTCGGTTTTAGCCAGGAAAAGGGGCAGGATTGGGACTATGACTTCAGTCCCTTTTTCCGCGTCCTCACCCGGGCCCACAGCCCTGCCCCCTGCCGAGGATGACGGCGGACGCCGTCACGGCGAGTACAAGGTTCCCGGCGGCAAGTTGGTGGTGGCCGATCTCGAAGTCGCCGACGGCGCCCTCAGTCGCGTTTCGATCAGCGGGGACTTCTTCCTAGAACCTGACGAAGCGCTCCTGGAGATCAACCACAGCCTCACCGGCATGCCCGCGGACGCCGGTGCCGCCGACCTCGCCGCGGCCGTGAGTGCCGCCCTTCCCGCCGACGCCGTGCTGTTCGGCTTCTCCGCCGAGGCGGTCGCCATCACCGTCCGCCGGGCGTTGGCCAAGGCCACCGGCTGGGGCGACCACCGCTGGAACCTCATCGGCCCCTCCGTGCTGCCCACGCATGTCAACGTCGCGCTGGACGAGGTCCTCACCGAAGAAGTCGGCGCCGGGCGGCGCAACCCCACGCTGCGTTTCTGGGACTGGGAAGAGCCCTCGGTGGTCATCGGCAGTTTCCAGTCCGTCCGCAATGAAATCCACCCCGAGGGCGCCAGCCGGCACGGCATCAGCGTGGTCCGGCGGATCAGCGGCGGGGGAGCGATGTTCATGGAGGCGGGCAACTGCATCACCTACTCGCTCTACCTGCCGCAGACGCTCGTGGACGGCATCAGCTTCGCCGACTCCTACGCGTTCCTGGACGCCTGGGTCATGGCGGCGCTCCAGAAGGTGGGCATCAGTGCGTTCTACGTTCCGCTCAATGACATCGCCACCGACCAGGGCAAGATCGGCGGCGCCGCGCAGAAACGCCTCGCCAACGGCGGAATGTTGCACCACGTCACGATGAGCTACGACATCGACGCCGACAAGATGGTGGAGGTGCTGCGGATCGGCAAGGAAAAGCTCTCCGATAAGGGCACCACCAGCGCCAAGAAGCGCGTCGACCCGTTGCGCCGGCAGACCGGGCTGGCCCGCGCCGAGATCGTCGCCGCCATGATGGAGGTCTTCACCGAACGATACGGCGCGACGCCGTCGGAACTCACCGACGCCGAACTCGACGCCGCCCGGCTGCGGGTGGAGAACAAGTTCGGCACCATGGAGTGGCTGCACCGGGTCCCGTGATCCCTACATCACCCGGTTACGCAGTCCTCGCCTGTGCAGTAAGGGCCCGCAGCAGGTGGCTGCGTTGTTCAATGATGATCCGGCGGAGCGCCCGCGGCGCGTCCGGATGTTCGGCCAGCCACCTGTCCGACCGGGCGATCACCGGGTGCTCCGCGGGACTGCTGCCCGGGGCGTCCAGGTCCTGGCCCGCGGGGTAGAGCCCTCGGACGATCCGGCTCGCGATCTCGATGCTGCGGTCCGACCAGACCCGCTCGAGGCATTCGAAGTAGGGTTCCACGTAGCCGGCCAGCAGGGCGGCCGGGGCCGTGTTGAAGCCCGCGATGGTCGCACTGAGCAGCTGGTTGGACAACGA